>NZ_QAIU01000179.1:3515-8821 GCF_003061205.1 Pseudomonas sp. HMWF006 | reverse complement strand
ACCCGGCCCGGCCGAGAAACCACGAACCGTTCCACAACCCGGCCAGGGTGATGCCGCGTTCCACCGCCACTTTCAGCAAACCGATGAATGCCTCGCTCGCCCGCAGTTCGGTGCGATAACCGCCACAAATCACCAGCAGATCCAGGTCATGCAACGCCGCCAGATCCATCTTCGCATCCGGGCGAATCACCAGCCCCAGATCGCTGACAACTTCACCCTCGCCCAGCCCGAACGTACGGGACGAAAACAGTCCCGGGCGCAACAGGTTACTGGTGACAATCGTGTCCAGCGCCTGGGTGAAGGCCGGCAATGAAAAGTGCTCGAGCAGCAGGAAACCGGTGCGGGTCATGCGGGTGTCAGCGGTTTGCTCATTCAGGTAGCGGAGGTTTTTCCCCTTCATGCCTCCGCTGAATTGGCGTCGTTCGATCAAGGTCGGGCCCATTGGTGATGTTGTTATCCGCCGATAGTTGGCCCGATCCGCCTCCGAGTCAATCACGCCTGTGGTTGATGGCTGGTCACGCAGTGAATCCCGCCACCGCCGGCGGCAATGGCGTCGATGTCGAGCTGCACGATTTCACGCTCCGGGTACAGCTCGGCGAGCAGGTCGAAGGCCTGTTTATCGGCTGCCTTATCGCCGAATTCCGGGGCGATGATCGCGCCGTTGATCACGAAGTAATTGATGTAGCCAGCGGCGAAGTCCGGGTTGTTCTGGCTGAACTTGCTTTTGCGCGGTTTGAGCGGCGGCGAAACCGTGTGGATCTGCAATGTGCGCCCGTCGGCATCAGTGGCGCGCTTGAGGATTTCCAGGTGCGCCAGGGTGACCTTGTGATCGTAGGATTCAGGGTCGGTGTCGAGGTTGGCGATGACAACGCCAGGCTTGATGAACCGTGCGTAGAAATCGACGTGGGCGTCGGTGATGTCCTTGCCCTTGATGCCCGGCAGCCAGATGATTTTGCGCAGACCCAGACGCTCCTTCAGTTCTGCTTCGACGTCAGCTTTGCTCCAGTCAGGATTGCGGTTGGCGTTGATCCAGCTGCTCTCGGTCATGATCCCGGTACCGTGGCCATCGACTTCGATCCCCCCGCCCTCGCCCACCAGTTCGCTGCGTTGGTAAATGGCTTGCGCGTCGTCGGCCACTCGCGCGGCGATCTGTGCGTCCTTGCTGTGCCGCTGCTTGCCGCCCCAACCGTTGAAATTGAAATCCACCGCGCCCAGACCGCCCTTGTCGTCGATCACGAAGTTGGCGCCGATGTCGCGCATCCAGATGTCATCCAGCGCGGCCGCCACGTACGTGATGTTGTGAGTGCCGCAATGTGTTTCGGCGAGGCTGCGCTCGTGCTTGCGGCAGAACACCGTAACCGGTTCGAAGCGGGCAATGGCTCGGGCGACGCGGCCCAGGGCTGCCTGCACATCCGCAGTGAAGTCTTCCCAGATTGCATCCTGCGCGCCGAAGGCAATGTAGGCGCGCGCGTGTTTGTCGCCCTCATCAGGCATGAACCAGCGCCCTTGTGCAGCGGCGAATACCTTGCCCGGCGACAGGCCGAGGCCCATGAACGTTGCGCCGACACCTGCGGCGACCGTGACTTGCTTGATGAACTCGCGACGAGTCGACATGTTGCAGTTCCTGTAGAAAAAAAGGCCGGCCAACCCGCCGGCCCTGGGTCATTGGCCGGTGGCCGTCTTGAATTTGGTCCAGGTGCGCATGCGGGCGCGCATGTCGGCCTGGGGGATGTCCTTGCCCGGAATCAACCGAGCATAGGTTGCCTCGTCGAGGTAAATGTCCGGGTTGTCGCGCATGCTTGCATCGACGCCCGAGCGCGCCTTGGCGCTGGAAGTCGGGTAACCGGTGAAGTTACTGATCGCGGCCATGTTCTCCGGGCGCATGACGAAGTTGATAAACGCGTAGGCGTATTCCGGATGTCGGGCGTCGACCGGAATGGCCATGGTGTCCATCCACACCGTGGTGCCTTCACGGGGCACACGGTACTGGAAGCGTGTGTGCTTGCCGGCGCTGTCCGAGGTGCGCTGGGCCTGGGTCATGTCGCCGCTGTAACCGAGCGACAGACACAAATTGCCGTTGACCAGATCGGTCACCGGTTGCGACTGGAACTTGCGAATGTACGGCCGCAGTTTCATCAACAGCTCACTGGCCGCCGCCAGATCCGCCGGTTTTGCACTGCGCGGATCGCGCCCCAGGTAATTGAGCACCACTGCCAGCGCTTCATCGGGCGAATCGATCATCGAGATCCCGCAATCGGCGAACTTCGCCGCCAGCTCCGGTTTGAACAACATGTCCAGACTGTTCACTGGCGCATCGGCCATGCGCTGTTTGATCTGCTCGGCGTTATAGGTCAGGCCGATGGTGCCCCAAGTGTAAGGCACCGTGGCTTTGCTGGAGTGTTCGTAATGGCTGCGCAGCTTCTGCAAACCAGGCTCGATGTCGCCCAGTGCGGTCAGCTTCGATTGATCCAGCGGCATCAGGCTGCCGGCACGCATCAGACGCTCGGCCACGGTGTCGCCGGGGAAAATCAGGTCGTAACCGCTGCCACCGGAGAGCATCTTGGCTTCGAGGGTTTCGCTGCCGTCCATGACGTCGTAGATCACTTTGATCCCGGTTTCGGCGGTGAACCGGCTCAGCGTGTCTTCGGCAAAATAATCGGCCCAGTTGTATAGCCGCAGGGTTTTGTCTTCGGCGTGCAGCGACGGCATTGCGCAGGTCAATGCCAGGCCAATCGCGCCGAGCAACCGCTTGTGTTGAGTCGTCATGTCAGACCCCTTGAGTGTTCCAGCGTGCGTGGAGGTGGCGGCCATCCTGGCTGAGCAACGCGCCGTACATGTCCGGACGGCGATCGCGATAGATGCCCCAGCTCAGGCGCTCTTCGCGCATGGCGGCAAGGTCGAGTGAGTGGACAAGCACGCCGCAGCTGTCGCGGTCGGCCGTCGCGAGCAACTGGCCCTTGTGATCGCTGATGAACGACGAGCCGTAGAAACTCATTTGCAGATGAGGATCGGTGCTCGCCACTTCGCGACCAACGCGGTTCGACGCCACCACCGGTAGCAGATTGGCGGCGGCGTGGCCGCGCATGGTCATCTGCCAATGGTCGCGGGAATCCAGTGCCGCGTTGCCCGGTTCCGAGCCGATGGCCGTGGGATAGAGCAACACTTCAGCGCCCATCAACGCCAGGCAGCGCGCGGTTTCCGGGAACCACTGATCCCAGCAGATGCCCACGCCGAGGCGGCCGAACGCGGTATCCCAGACTTTGAAACCGCTGTCGCCGGGGCTGAAATATTCCTTCTCCTGATAGCCGACGGCGTTGGGAATGTGGGTCTTGCGGTACACGCCCGACAGACGTCCGTCAGCATCGGCGACGGCCAGCGAATTGAAATAGGCATTGCCGGCCTTTTCGAACCAGCTCAATGGCAACACCACGCCCAGCTCCCGGGCCAGTGCGGCGAAGCGCGCGAGGACGCGGCTGTCGCGATACTCCTCGGCAAGCGCCATATGTTGATGATTTTGTTCGATGCAGAAATACGGCGTGGCGAATAGCTCCTGCAACAGGACCACTTGCGCGCCCTGCTGCGCCGCGTCGCGTACAAGTTGCTCGGCCCGGTCGAGGTTGCCCGGCAAATCCCAAGTGCACGGCATCTGGGTGGTGGCGATGGTCAACAAGGTCATCGTTCAACCCTCCACCGGCCAGGCCGGCTGTTGCTGGGTGATGCAATGCACACCGCCGCCGCCATGCGCCAGGTGATTGATGCGCACCGGCACCACTTCGCGCCCGGGGAAGGCTTGCGCCAGCGTTTTCGCCGCCAGGTGATCGGCCTCGATGCCGTAGGCCGGCATGATGATCGCGCCATTGACGATGTAGAAATTGGTGTACGAGGCGCAGAACACTTCGGCTTCGGTATCGACCGCGTCGGTGGCTTCGAACAGCTCGATCAGCTCGAACTTGCGTCCGTGGGCGTCGGTGGCCAGTTCCAGTGCACGGCGGTTTTCCCGTGCCACTTCGGCGTAAACCGAAGACTGATCACGTGTCGCATCCACCAGCAAAACGCCGGGCCGGGCGAAGGCACAAACGCCATCGACGTGGCCGTCAGTCATGTCGCCGGTAACGTAGTCCGGATCGCCCGGCAGCCAGATGGTTTTCTTCGCGCCGAGCAGGCGACTGAAGATTTCCTCCATCTCGGCCTTGCTCATTCCAGGGTTGCGATTGGGGTTGAGCAGCACCGATTCGGTGGTGATCAGCGTGCCTTCGCCATCGACATGAATCGCCCCGCCCTCGTTGCTCAGCGGTGTGCCGAAGCATTCCAGGCCAAGGTGATTGAGCGCACGGCGCGCCAGGCTCTCATCCAGATCGTGCGCCGACTTGCCGCCCCACGCGTTGAAGCGCCAGCTCACACCGGCCAGCCCATGTTGCGGATGGCAGACGAAACTCGGGCCGGAGTCGCGGCACCAGCTGTCGTTGACCGCCAACGGGATCAGTTCGATGTTCGGTCCGCACAGGGCTTTGGCACTGGCGAGCGCCGAAGGATCGACCACCAATTTCACCGGCTCGAAACGGGCGATGGCGTTGGCCACGCCAGCGAAATCCTCCTGCACCTGCGCCAGGGTCACGCGCCAGCCGGATTCCCACAACGCCTGGTTGTGCGGCCAGACCATCCACGTCGCAGCATGGGTTACCCATTCTGCCGGCATCATCCAGGCGCTGTTTTTATTGTCGTTGTGCTGCATGATAAACCTCGCTAGTTAAGCCATTGTGTTCACGCCGAACATGCTACGGACGCAAAAACAGGCAAACAAACGATGGATTTAGCGCACAACTGATTAGAGGAACTTATCGACATGCTCAAGCACTGGCCGCCGCTCAGCTCCCTGCGCGGCTTCGAAGCCGCCGCCCGACTGGGCAGTTTTCACAAGGCCGCCGATGAGTTAAACCTCACGCAGTCGGCGATCAGTCAGCAGATCCGCAACCTTGAGGCGTATCTGGAACAACCGCTGTTTTTCCGCAGCGGTCGCAGCGTCGCGCTCACCGACGCCGGGCAGGATCTGCTCAGCACCACCCAGTCCATGCTCCAGCAACTGGCCGTGGGCATTCGTCGTTTGGGCCAATACCAGAAACCCAATCAACTGGTGCTCAACACCACGCCGGCGTTCGCCCGGCACTGGCTGCTGCCGCGCCTGGGGGATTTCCGCGCGCGACATCCTGAAGTCGATCTGTGGATTTTCAGCACCGACGAAGTGCCAGACATGGCCACCCAGACCATCGACCTTGCCGTGCGTGACGACATCAGTTCGCAAGCCGAAT
>NZ_QAIU01000179.1:959-3505 GCF_003061205.1 Pseudomonas sp. HMWF006 | reverse complement strand
CCTCTATCCGGCCTGTCATCCGAGCGTTTTAGCCCTGCCAGCAGAGCAACGCACCACACTGCATGGTGAGCGGGAAATGGACTGGAGCCATTGGGCCGTCGAGGCCGGGCTCGATCTCGGCCAGCGCGATCAGGGGTTGAATTTTTCCGATCCGGGATTGCTGCTCGACGCTGCCTGCTCCGGGCTCGGCATAGCCCTGGTCAGTCAGTTGCTCAGCCGCCAGGCCAGGGTCGACGGCACGTTGCAGCCGATGGTCGATCAGACTATTCGCGGGCCGAACTGGGCGCTGCTGACCCATCGCGACAGCGAGAACATGCCGATGGCGCGCAGTTTTACCGAGTGGCTGCTGAGCGATCTGGCCAAGGCTGATTCGCCTTGAGCTAGCGCGGACTCAGTGGCCGGCGCCGTTGCGCCAGCCACTTCCACTCGCCAGCCGGCGAACCACCGGTACGTCAAACCACTGAAAAGGCACCCGCGCACAGGCAAACCGGCAGGCGCGTGCCGCAGCGCCTACAGCTATATCGCGTAAAACATCGCAAAGTACCAATGCTGGTCTTTGACGCCTCGAATGCGTATAACCTCGCCGTTTCGTCTACCCTGACGTTGCGCGCCGCGTTGATCTTGCTGCGGCGGCCCAATCGCCTTCAGACGCTCATGAAACGGAGAATTCTATGCTCAAGCGAACCCTGGCACTGACCGCCGGCCTGGCCCTGTCCTTATCCGCGCTGGTGGCGCAAGCCGCTGATGTGCTGAAGGTCAGCGCGATTCCCGATGAAGCCCCGACCGAATTGCTGCGCAAATTCGAGCCGCTGGGCGCCTATCTGGAACAGCAATTGGGCATGAAGGTGCAGTTCGTGCCGGTGGCCGATTACCCGGCGGTGGTTGAAGCGCTGGCGACCGATCGCCTCGACCTGGCCTGGCTTGGCGGTTTCACCTTCGTGCAGGCGCGTTTGAAGACCGACGCAACAACGCCAGTGATCCCGTTGGTCCAGCGCGAGCAGGATGCGCAGTTCACCAGTAAATTCATCACCGCCGACCCGAACGTGAAAAGCCTGGCCGACCTCAAGGGCAAGACCTTCGCGTTCGGTTCGGTGTCGTCCACTTCCGGCAGCCTGATGCCGCGTTATTTCATGCTGAAAAACGATGGCATCAAGCCGGAAGCGTATTTCAGCCGCGTTGCCTACTCCGGCGCTCACGACGCCACCGTCGCCTGGGTGCAGGCGGGCAAAGTCGATGCCGGCGTGCTCAACGCCAGTGTCTGGCAGAAACTGGTCGATGCCGGCAAGGTCGACACCAGCAAGGTAAAAGTCTTCGCCACCACCCCGACCTACTTCGATTACAACTGGACTGTGCGCGGCACCCTCGATCCGGCCCTGGCGGCGAAGATCAAGAAAGCCTTCCTTGACCTCGACCCGGCCAACCCGGAACAGAAGAAGATCCTCGATCTGCAAGCCGCCAGCCGCTTCATTGAAACCAGGCCGGAGAACTACAAGGGTATCGAGGAAGCCGCCCGCGCTGCCGAACTGCTGAAATGACACTACGCCTCAACCACGGCAGCCTGCGCCACGCCAACGGAGTCGATGCCCTGCGCGGCATCGACTTGCAGATTGGCGCGGGCGAACAGGTCGCTATCATCGGCCCGTCCGGGGCCGGTAAATCGAGTTTGCTCAACCTGCTGGCCACCGCCCTGCGCCCCAGTAGCGGCGACGTCGAAGTGCTGGGCGAGCGCGCCTGGCACTTGTCTGCCCGCCAACGCCAACGCCTGCGCGCGCGCATCGGCCTGGTGCATCAGGCACCGCCGCTGCCGCCGCGTCAGCGCGTGGTCACCGCCGTGCTGGCCGGCAAGCTGGGGCAGTGGAGTCTGGGTAAAAGTCTCTTGAATTTGTTGCATCCGCTGGATGTAGCCGGTGCACGCGCGGCGTTGGCGCGACTGGACCTGGGCGACAAGTTGTTCGCCCATTGCCAGCAACTCTCCGGCGGTCAGTTGCAACGTGTCGGGATTGCGCGAGTGCTGTATCAGGCACCGGAAATCCTGTTGGCCGATGAACCGGTGTCAGCTATGGACCCGGTCATGGCCGGGCACACGCTGTCGATCCTGTCGCGGCATGCTCGCGAACATAACGTCACGCTGGTGGCGAGCCTGCATGCGGTGGATCTGGCGTTGTCGCACTTCCCGCGAATCATCGGTTTGCGCGACGGGCAGATTCTGTTCGACAGCCCTTCCGATCGTGTCACACCACCAATGCTCGATGCCTTATACGCCAACGAACAACTGCAATCACCGACCGTTGCAGCGGTGCCTTTGACTGTGCAGATTCCACGATGCTGAAGGCCGATTCACGCGATCCCGCCGCATGGCCGCGTCTGCTGCTGACGTTGCTGGCGATTGCTTTGCTGTGGCCGGGCATTCAGCTCAGCGAGCTAAATCTGGGCGTATTGCTCCCCGACAGCCAGAATGAAATGGGCCGTTTTGTCGCGCAATTCTGGCCACCGGCGCACGACGAAGCGTTTCTGCAGTTACTGCTCAAAGCCACCCTGCAAACTCT
>NZ_QAIU01000179.1:0-942 GCF_003061205.1 Pseudomonas sp. HMWF006 | reverse complement strand
CTGTCTGCCGCGTCACGCGGTGGCGTGCCGAGCCGACTGGGGCGTCTGTCGCGCTGGCCGGTGCGCGGACTGTTGATTTTCCTGCGCAGCGTGCCGGAAATCGTCTGGGCGCTGCTGTTTGTGCGCGCTGTAGGGTTGGGGCCGGCGGCCGGTGTGCTGGCCATCGCCATTACCTACAGCGGCATGCTCGGCAAGGTCTATGCGGAGATTTTTGAATCGACCGATCAGCGTCCGGCGCACGCACTGTTGCAGGCTGGCAGCGGCCGTCTGGCGGCGTTTGCTTACGGCACGTTGCCCAACGTCGGGTCAGAACTGCTCTCGTACACGGTCTATCGCTGGGAATGCGCGATCCGCGCTTCGGTGGTGATGGGGTTTGTCGGCGCGGGCGGGCTGGGCCAGCAAATCGACTTGTCGATCCGCATGTTCGCCGGCGGTGAAGTCGCCAGCATTCTGCTGACCTTCCTGCTATTGGTGCTGGGCGCCGATCAGCTCAGTCGCTTGCTGCGCTGGAGGCTGACATGAATCGCCTGATCAACCTGTTGCTGATCGCGGGCATCGGCGTGGCCGTTATCGCTTCGTTCGCCTACCTGAGCCTGGACCTTGGTGAGCTGGGCAGTGCCACCAGCCTCAAGCAGATGGGCGCCTATGTGCAGCGCTTCCTCAGCCCGGACCTGAGCGCGGAGTACCTGAAAGCGATCTTCCATGGTTCGCTGGAAACCCTGGCCATGTCAGCCCTCGGCACCCTGCTCGCGGCGGTGTTCGGCATCGTCCTCGCGCTGCCCGCCGCCGGGCGTTTTGGCTGGCCGCTGCAAAGTGCTTCACGGTTGCTGCTTAACGGTCTGCGAGCAATTCCGGAACTGGTCTGGGCCGCGCTGATGGTGCTCGCCGCCGGCCTCGGCCCCAACGCCGGCACCCTCGCCCTCGCCCTGCACACCACTGGGG
>NZ_QAIU01000178.1:0-2297 GCF_003061205.1 Pseudomonas sp. HMWF006 | reverse complement strand
CATCACTAACGGGCTGCTTTGGGGAGGAGCGGACGCTGAGGCAGCGGCGGTCTGAACGTTGCTGATAGCCATGGGAATTCCGGACAGCAGATGGGTGCGCGCAGGCAAGTGCGTCAATGTGCCATTTTTCGGTGCGTGAACGCCATCCCCTTAGCCAGCTAACTAACTGACTGATCGTCGACTGCAAGGTGATAGCGCAACGCCATGGTCTGAATCTTGCCTTGCTTCTCCCCTTGAACGCGGCGCCCTTACAAAGGGCACCGACAATGGGAAGTTTCGCTACAGAGCCGGCCCACAGAGCGGGCGAGAGTGAACTTTCGAGGCCTTTTAGCAGGGCACCCCATCAACGTCGCACGACCGCGATGCACGCCGATGGTGCGTGGTGTCCAGAGGAGTCATGAGGCATGCAGGCTTTCCTTTCACCGGGGATCAAATTGCTGGGGCGGTTTGGCTTCGCAGGTAAATTCCAGTTGTTGTTTCTGCTGTTCATTCTGCCGTTGGCCGGCAGCCTGTTGATGATCGGCCAGGACTATCGCGACAAGCTCAATCTGATTTCCGGCGAACGCGCCGGCGTGCGCCAGTTGCTCGCGCTCGATGCGCTGGACAACCTGCTCGCGGCCCAACGTGACCGCGCCGCCCGCTGGCGCGCCACGGAAACCAATCGCCAACCGACGCCGGCCACCCTCGCCGCCATGGGCGCGTTCGATGCGGTACAACCGGCCGTCCTGCAAGCCACCACCGATTTGGGCACTGCACTGAAAAATGAAGGTGCCGAGGGCGAAACACTCACCCGCTATCAGGCGCTGCAAACCGCACTGAACGGGTTGGATTCGAAAAGCCTCAGCGGTGTCGGTTGGTGGCCGGACGGCTACGACCGATTCACCAACGCCCTCAGCGCGCTGCAAGCATTACGCGAACAGATTGTCATGGATAACCGCCTGACCCTCGCGCCGTGGCTGGAAACCTATCTGCTGACGCAAATCTCCACGCAGCACGCGCCGGATCTGATCGAGCGCGTCGGACGTCTGGCAGCGGTCGGCCAGGCCTCGGTAGTCTCCGGCCAGTTCACCCTGCAAAGCCGTTTGCAATTGCGTGACTTGCGCAGCCGCATCGGCGATGCCCGCGAGCAACTGGTCAAAACCGCCACGCTGCTCGAAGCGCGCCTGCCGAAAGATCAGCAACGCTGGGCCAGCCAATACGACGACAGCCTGAAACACCTCGACAGCGGCTTGAAGGTCCTTGATGACGGCGTGTTCGGCGGCAGCATCAACCTCAAGCCGGACGACTTCGAACGCAGCCTCGACGCCTTGCTGAGCGACCTCGCCGCCCTGCGCCAGCAATCACTGGTGGCGCTGGATCAACGGCTTGACGCCTACCACAGCTCGGCGATTCGCCAATTCATCATGGTCGCGGTGATCTTTGGCTGCCTGCTGCTCGCAGCGTTGTACCTGTTTATCTGCCTGCAAGCCTCGATCCGCCGCAGCGCCAGCGGCATCACCCTGCTCGCCGAAGCCCTGCGCGATGGCAACCTGAGCCTGCAAGTGCCCGTGGTCGGTCGCGATGAGCTGGCGGCGATCAGCACTGCGCTCAACGTGGCCGTGGTGCAGTTGCGCAGCAGCATGCTCGGTGTCGATCACGAGACCTCGCAACTGAGCAACGCGGTGCGCAGCCTCAACGAACACTCCAGCGGCGCCCTCAGCGAAGTCGAAGCGCAGCAATTGCAGATCAGCCAGATCGCCGCCGCTGCGACGCAATTGGCCGCCACCTCGCAAGGCGTGGCGCAAAGTTGCGAACAGGCCTCCGGCAGCGCTCAGCACACCCGGCGCATTGCCACCGACAGCAGCCGTGACAGCCAGCGCACCACGGCAAGCATTCAGCAACTCAATCAACGCTTGAACGACACTGCCGCAGCGCTGGGCCGGGTTAGCGAGCAAGGTCAGCAGATTCAACTGGTGGTCGACACCATTCGCGGTGTTGCCGAACAGACCAATCTGCTCGCGCTCAACGCCGCCATCGAAGCCGCGCGTGCCGGTGAACAGGGTCGCGGGTTTGCCGTAGTCGCCGACGAAGTGCGCAGTTTGTCGCAACGCACGCAGTCGTCCACCGCGCAGATCGCCGGTACCGTTGACAGCTTGCGTGCCACGGTCAATGAAGCGGTGAGTCTGATGGAAGCCGCGTGCGGGCAAGCGCAAACCGATGCCGAATCGGTCACCGGTCTGGGTGAACGTTTGGGCGAAATTGCCAGCGCTGTGCAGAGCGTCACCGATACCCTGGCGCAGATCGCCACGGCGGTTGAG
>NZ_QAIU01000177.1:0-7978 GCF_003061205.1 Pseudomonas sp. HMWF006 | reverse complement strand
CCTGAGCACCGATGGCCATGCCGGCACGGACGCTGCCGGTCAGGGTCACTGCGGCGATGCGCGGGTCGGCGATGGCGGTCGAAACGCCTTCCGGGGTGACGTTGAGCACTTCAAATACGCCCTCAGCGAAGCCGGCGTTCTTGAAAGCATCGCGCAGCAGGTAAGCGCTGCCCATCACGTTCGGCGCATGCTTGAGCACGTAGGTGTTGCCGGCGATCAGCGCCGGTACTGCGCCGCGCAGCACTTGCCAGATCGGGAAGTTCCACGGCATCACGGCGAGAATCGGGCCGAGCGGGCGGTACTCGATTCGCGCTTTGCCGCCTTCCACCTGGGTCGGCTCAGCGTCGAGCATGGCCGGGCCGTGTTCGGCGTACCACTCGCAGAGCCTGGCGCATTTTTCGATTTCGCCACGGGCCTGGGCAATGGGCTTGCCCATTTCCAGAGTGATCATGGTGGCCATGGCTTCGGCGCTGTCACGCAGGGCACCGGCCAATGCGCTCAGGGCGCGGGAGCGGTCTTGCAGCGGCTTGCGTTTCCACTTCGAGAAACCGAACGCGGCGCGGGTCAGCGCAGTGTCGAGGGCCTCGGCTGATTCAAAGGCGTAGTGACCGATCTGCTCGCCGGTGGCGGGGTTGATCGAGATGGCGTGGGTCTGGCTGGAAATCTGGCTCATGGCTGGCTCCTGCGAGTTCAGTGGATGGGCCCAGAGTAGGCTGGCGTTTGTTTTCTGGAAACTGAATAATAAAGATCGTTTCTTTCACGATTGGAGAATGACTGTGGATCTGGTGCAGCTGGAAATCTTCAAGGCCGTTGCCGAGCACGGCAGCATCAGCGCCGCCGCGGCGCAGATCCATCGCGTGCCGTCGAACCTGACCACACGAATCAAACAGCTGGAGCAGGATCTGGGCGTCGATCTGTTTATTCGCGAGAAAAGCCGATTGCGCCTGTCACCGGCCGGCTGGAGTTTTCTCGAGTACGCGCGGCGCATACTCGACCTGGTGCAGGAAGCGCGGGCCACCGTTGCGGGTGAAGAACCGCAGGGCGCGTTTCCGCTGGGGTCGCTGGAAAGCACGGCGGCGGTGCGCATCCCGCAGCTGCTGGCGGCGTACAACCAGTTGCATCCCAAGGTTGATCTGGACCTGTCGACCGGCCCGTCCGGGACGATGATTGACGGCGTGCTCTCCGGGCGCCTGGCGGCCGCGTTCGTCGATGGCCCGGTGCTGCACCCGGCGCTGGAAGGCGTGCCGGCGTTCGAGGAAGAAATGGTCGTCATTGCACCGCTCAATCACGCACCGGTGCAGCGTGCGGCAGATGTGAATGGCGAGAATATCTATGCCTTCCGTTCCAACTGCTCTTATCGGCACCACTTCGAAAAATGGTTCAGCACCGACGCTGCCGTGCCAGGCAAGATTTTCGAGATGGAGTCCTACCACGGCATGCTCGCCTGCGTCAGCGCCGGTGCCGGGCTGGCGCTGATGCCACGCAAAATGTTGCAGAGCATGCCCGGCAGCGCCACGGTCAGTGTCTGGCCACTGGCGGCGGATTTTCGTTACCTGACGACGTGGCTGGTGTGGCGCCGGGGCACGGTGTCGCGTAGCTTGAGCATGTTTGTGCGCTTGCTGGAAGAGCGTGGGGTGGTGCGCGCAGAAGGGTAATTGACACTTTGTGTCATGGTGTCACGGCGTGCCGTTTCTGCCGTAGAGACGGAAGCCTTCGCGTTGGCTCAGACGTTCGTAATACGTCCTGACGGCAGGATAGTCCGGGTGTCCGAGTGGCGTTTCAAACCAGCGATTCACCGACAGCCCGATGGGAATATCCGCCAGCGAGAAACGCTCGCCGCTGACATACCCGCCGGTTTTCTCCAGTTGCCGGTTGAGGATGTCCATGTTCTTCGACCACTGTTCGATTCCGCGGGCCAGTGCGGCGCTGTCCTGATAATCCGGCGAGCGGCGTACCAGGGAAGTGAAGGCGTACGCCCATGAGCGGTTCAGCTCCGAGGCCTGCCAGTCGATCCACTGATCGACGCGCGCGCGGGCGCGTGGCTCGGTGGGGTAGAGGTCTGCGCCGGGGTAATTGGCCACCAGATAACGAATGATCGTGTTCGATTCCCACAACGTGAAATCACCGTCCTGAATCACCGGCACCATGGCGCATGGATTCAGCGCAAGAAACTCAGGTGTGTGGGTCGCCTGGAATCCCGAACCCCAGTCTTCACGATCGAACGGCAGTTGCAGTTCAGCACAGGTCCACAGCACTTTGCGCACGTTGATTGATGAGGCTTTGCCGAGTATTCGCAGCATTGGCTGTCCTTGTTCCGTCATCGTCGGACTCAAAGAAATACCACAGCGCCATGCAGAAGGCCCGCACGAGGCGGGCCTTTTTTTAGGCTATCAGGACAATCTCACAGACTGCTCGCCAGTTTGCCGCCCATCATCCGCCGACGGTAAGACGTGTCGCGATTGGCCAGCCAGAAATACAGCGGCGACGTCACCAGCAAGCCCACCAGCCATGACAGGTCTGCGCCGTTGATATGCGCCGACACCGGGCCGACGTACAGCGGCGTGTTCATGAACGGGATCTGCACGGCGATGCCGATCGCGTATGCCAGCAATGCCTGCGGGTTGTAGCGGCCGTAGATACCGCCATCGACCTGGAAGATCGACTGGATGTCGTACTGGCCTTTGTGGATCGCGTAGAAGTCGATCAGGTTGATCGCCGTCCACGGCACCAACACCACCAGCAACACCAGGACCATGTCGACGAAGTGCCCGATAAAGTCCTTCGACGCGCCGACGGCGGCGAAGCAGCAGGCCAGCAACACGATGATCGAAATCACTGCCCGGCTCTTGGCGGTCGGGATCCAGCGGTAGGCGAAGGTTTGCACCAGGGTAATCAGCGACAGCACCGCGCCATACAGGTTGAGCGCGTTATGGCTGATCACGCTGAGCAGGAACAGCACCAGCATCAGCGGGCCAATCGAGCCGGTGGCGAGTTTGACCGCATCCATGGTGTCCATGCCCACCGGTGTGGCCAGTACGGCAACGGCACCGAAGATGAACGCCAGGCTTGAGCCCAGCGCCGAACCCAGATAGGTCGTCCAGAACGTCGACGAGACTTTCACGTCGGCCGGCAAGTACCGCGAATAGTCGGACACGTACGGCGCAAACGCGATCTGCCACAGCGCCGCCAGCGACACGGTGGCCAGCCAGCCGGAGAGGTTGAAGCTGCCACGGGTCAGGAAGTCATCGGTCTGGATATGGGTGAAGATGTAGCCGAAACCGACGACGATGCCGATCCCCAGCACCCAGGTGCCGATGCGGTTGAGCACGTGGATGAAGCGGTAGCCGATGATGCCGATGATCCCCGAACCGAACGCGCCGATGACGATGCCGACCGGCACCGGCACGCTTTCCACCACACCGTGTAATGACTTGCCGGCCAGCACGATGTTGGAGGCGAAGAAACCGATGTACATCACGCCGGCGATCAACACCACCAGCAAGGCGCCGAGCGAGCCGAACTGCGCGCGACTCTGGATCATCTGTGGAATGCCCATTTGCGGGCCCTGCGCCGAGTGCAGCGCCATCAGCACGCCGCCGACCAGATGGCCGACTAGGATGGCAACGATGCCCCAGACCAGATTCAAGTGAAACAACTGCACGCCCAGCGCCCCGGTGACGATGGGTAACGGCGCGATGTTGCCGCCGAACCAGAGCGTGAACAAATCCCTGACCTTTCCGTGGCGATCTTCCGGGGGCACGTATCCTATCGTGTGTTTTTCAATCAGCGGAGCGGAGGTGGATGCAACGGTAGCCATGACGGACTCCAAGGCAAGGATGAGTACGTGGACGTACTTCGGTAAGCGCCGGCACGGGCGGCGCAATTCTTGTTGAAGCGATCATGTGCAAAGCCCCGGAATAGATAAATTAGTAAGTTTGTTGCTACAGACCTTAAAAAAAATATGCTTCGGCTGGTGGGGGGCTCCGGTATGGTCAACCCTGTTTTCATATCAGGATTTGCCGGGGCCCGTGGCGAGGGGATTCCTCCCCGTCGGGCTGCGAAGCGGCCCCTCTTTTGATCTAAAAAAGCAGGGGACTGCTGCGCCTTCAAAGGGGGATGAAGCCCCTCGCCACAAAAGTACTGCCAGACTTATTTCACCGGAGGTGCTCATGGCTGCCTACAACCTGCGCCAGCTCAAATACTTCGTCACCACCGCCGATTGCGGCAGCGTTGCCGAAGCTTCGCGCAAGCTCTACATCGCGCAACCGTCGGTCTCGACCGCGATCAAACACCTGGAAGAAAGTTTCGGTGTGCAGCTGTTCATCCGCCATCACGCCCAGGGTGTTTCCCTGACGCCCAGCGGCTCACGGTTCTATCGCAAGGCGCTGGAGCTGTTGCGGGTGGCCCATGAGTTCGAGCAGAACGCCCTGGCCGATAACGATGTGGTGGCGGGGCAGATTGATATCGGCTGTTTCGAAACCGTCGCACCGCTCTACCTGCCGCGCCTGATCGCCGGTTTCAAGGCACGCTGGCCGGGAGTGGAAATCCGCATACGCGATGGCGAGCAGCAGGAACTGGTGCAGGCATTGACCGCCGGCAGTATCGACGTGGCGATGATGTTCGAACACGATCTCGACAGCACCATCGACACCACGCCGCTGATGCCGCCGCAACAGCCTTACGCCTTGTTGCCGGCCAGCCATCGCTTTGCGCAACAGGCGAAAGTCTCGCTGCACGATCTGGTGCTGGAACCGATGATTTTGCTCGATGTGGTGCCGAGCCGAACCTACTTCGTGAGCATTTTCGAAGAACGCGGACTGACGCCGAATATCGTCTTCAGCTCACCGTCGATCGAGATGGTGCGCGGCATGGTCGGCAATGGATTCGGCTTCTCGATTCTGGTGACCAAGCCGTTCAGCGACTACACCTATGACGGCCAGCAAGTGGTGTGTGTGCCGCTGGCGGAAACCGTGACCGGCTCGGGGCTGTCGGCCGCGTGGCTGCGGCGGGTGCAACTGACCAAACCGGTGCAGTTGTTTGTCGATCATTGCCGCGAAGAGTTGGCCCGGCTGCACCCGTGAGGGCCGCCGAGCCGGTTTTCAGACGCTGATCGAGGCAAGCATCCGTTGCAGCATGTCATCGCAAGCCTGCAACTGATCGAGGCTGACGAACTCGTCCGGTTTATGGCCCTGATCCATGCTGCCGGGGCCGCAAACCACCGTGGGTATCCCCACCGCATCGAACAAGCCCCCTTCGGTGCCGAACGCCACGGTGCCGAACGCCGCAGAGCCGCAGAATGACGCAATCAACTCGGCTGCCTGGCTCTGCGCAGCGGTGGCCAGGCCCGGATATGCCGACAACTCGCTGAAGCGGATATCACTCTGCGCGCTGACCGCCCGCATGCGCGGCAGCACTTCGCGTTCGGCGTAGGTTTTCAGTGCCGCGGCGACCAAGGCCGGATCCTGTGAGGGCAGGGCGCGGATCTCGAAATCGAAGCGGCAATCGGCGGGCACGATGTTCAGGGCCTTGCCGCCGCTGATCACCCCGGTTTGCACGGTGCTGTAGGGCGGGTCGAAACGCGGGTCGTGATGCGCCGGCGCTTTCAGTTGCTGGCCGAGGCGACCCAGTTCGCCGATCAGTTCGGCGGCGTATTCGATGGCGTTGACCCCGAGCGGCGCATAGGCCGAATGGCACGGATGGCCGTGCACCTCGCAACGCATCGCCAGTTTGCCCTTGTGGCCGAGCACCGGTTTCAGTTCGGTGGGTTCGCCGATGATGCACAGCAGCGGTTTGATCGGGCGCTGTTGCAGCACCTTGAGCAGCGAACGCACGCCGAGGCAGCCGACTTCTTCATCGTAGGACAGGGCGATGTGCACCGGCCTGCGCAATGACGCGTTCACCAGCGCCGGCACCAGGGCCAGTACGCAGGCAATGTAGCCCTTCATGTCGGCGGTGCCGCGCCCGAACAGCTTGCCGTCGCGCTCAGTGAGTTCGAACGGTGGCAGTGTCCATGGCTGGCCATCGACCGGCACCACATCGGTATGCCCGGACAGCACGATGCCCGGTTGATCCACCGGGCCGATCGTGGCGAACAGATTGGCCTTGCTGCGTTCGTCGTTGTAGATCAGCGCGCAGGGCACATCGAATCGGGCGAGGTAATCGCGCACGAACTCGATCAGTTGCAAGTTGGATTCACGGCTGGTGGTGTCGAACCCCACCAGCACTTCGAGCAACTCGACGCTGTTCATCGGTCGTCACCGGCAACGCCGTAGCCCGGTGCCTTGGCCGGATCGAGGGCGCGGTCGATGTAGTCCTGCAACTGCGGGCGGTAGGCGTCCCACAGCGTTTGCAACTGACCGATCGGGTTTTCATCGGCCCAGTCGACGCGCAGGTTGACGATCGGCCAGGTCTGTTCGCCGACCACTACCACGGCGGCGGAGTGCACGGGACCGGCTTCGCCACCGAGGGCCTGGGCGGCGTGCAGGGCTCTGAGCAAGCGGTCGGCCAGTTGGCCTTCGCTGTCTTCGAAGGCGCTGACCATCGCTTCGATCACCGAGCGCCCGGCGAGCATGTTGCCGGCGGCCACGCATTGCTCGCCGACCACTGCGTTATGTACACCAAGGGTCTGCGAACCGCTGAAATGCGCGGTCTGGCCGAGGTGGTTGATGGCGGTGATCTGGCGGTACTGGCTGTAGCCGTTGCGCGTGAGCACCTGGTCCAGTGCCGCGTCAGGAGCCAGGCCTTGCTCCATCAGCGCGAGCACCTCCGGACCGAGGGAGGGCAGGGTGATGTTCTGGCTCGACACCGCGCCCACACCGGGCAACAGCCACGGGCAGCGCGCGCCGACGGCGATGCTGGAGGAACTGATGGCGACGCCGAACTGGCCGGTTTCGGGGCAGCGGGCGGCAATAGAGAAGGTCATTTGCTTGCTCCTTTCCAGGAAGATGTTGTCCTTGAAGGCCTCATCACGGGCTTGCCAGCGCCTACAGGTATCGGGTCGATCAGGAAGCTTTCAAACAACCCCAAACCCTGTGGGAGCTGGCTTGCCAGCGATAGCCAAGACTCGGTGTGATGCCTTACTCAGGAATCACTGCAACCACATCAATCTCCATCAACCACTGCGGTTGACCCAGCGCCGACACCACCAACCCGGTGGAAATCGGGAACACACCTTTGAGCCACTTGCCGACCTCCTGATACACCGGCTCGCGATAACGCGGGTCGATCAGGTAGGTGGTGGTCTTGACGATATGGCTCATGTCGCTGCCGGCTTCTTCCAGCAGTTGCTTGACGTTGCGCATGGCTTGTTCGGCCTGCGCACGGGGATCACCCAGGCCGACCAGGTTGCCATCGAAATCAGTACCGACCTGACCGCGCACATACACGGTGTTGCCGGCACGCACGGCCTGACACAGGTCGTTGTCGAGCGTCTGGTTGGGGTAGGTGTCTTTGGTGTTGAACATGCGAATGCGGGTGTGAGTGGGCTGGCTCATGTAAGGCTCCTGACGAATAAAGGCCCGGCGCACCGGCGCCGGTGGAAAAGGGGAATCAGGCGTCGACGGTGTCGGCGGCTTTGCTGTGTGCGTTCGAATGCAGGGCGGCTTCACGCTGCTCGGCATCGCGATAGTCCAGGTACTTGCGCTGGGTGGCGATGTGATCGGCGACGTGTTTGGCGTCGTGCCACACGCCCCAGATGAACGAGGAACCGCGCCGTGACTGCCACGGCAGACCAAGGAAATACACCCCCGGCTCGCTGGACACACCGCGCTGATGCACGGGCTTGCCTTTGTCATCGAACGCCGCGACTTGCAGCCACGAATAATCCACGGCGAACCCGGTGGCCCAGATGATCGACGTGACCCCGGCCTTGACCAGGTCCAGATCGGCCAGTGGGTGTTTCACGCACTCGGGGTCCGCAAAGGTTTCCCGCGCCTCGGGTTCTTCCGGCAGGTCCAGGCCATTGCGCTCGATGTAGGCG
>NZ_QAIU01000176.1:4278-7169 GCF_003061205.1 Pseudomonas sp. HMWF006 | reverse complement strand
ATGTCGTGCAGCGAATGTTTGCCGGTCATTGTTGCGATCCTCAGTCAGGTCGATGGCGCCAGTGACGACGCCATCGCGAGCAAGCCAGATCCCACAGGTGCTAGTGATAGCCGTCTTCATGGGTGACCTTGCCGCGGAACACGTAGTAGCTCCAGAAGGTGTAACCCAGGATGAACGGGATGATGAACAGCGTGCCTACCAGCATGAAGCCCTGGCTTTGCGGCGGTGCGGCGGCGTCCCAGATCGAGATCGACGGCGGCACGATGTTCGGCCACAGGCTGATGCCCAGACCGCTGTAGCCGAGGAAGATCAGCACCAGGGTCAGCAGGAACGGCATGTAGTTGGCGTTGCGCGCCACGGCACGGATCAGCCCGTACATCGTCACCAACACCAGAATCGGCACCGGCATGAACCAGAACAGGTTCGGCATGCTGAACCAGCGCGTGGCGATTTCCGGGTGGGCCAGCGGCGTCCAGAGGCTGACGACACCGATCACCGCCAGCAGCACGAAGGCCAGCGGGCGCGCCAGATCGTGCATCTGTTCCTGCAACTTGCCCTCGGTTTTCATGATCAGCCAGGTGCAGCCGAGCAAGGCGTACGCCACCACCAGCGCGGCGCCGCAGAACAGCGTAAACGGTGTCAGCCAGTCCAGTGAGCCGCCGGCGAACTGGCGATTGACCACCGGCAAGCCATCAATGAACGCCCCCAGCGCCACGCCCTGAAAGAACGTCGCCGCCACCGAGCCGCCGATAAAGGCCTTGTCCCACAGATGCCGTTTGTCGTCCTTGGCCTTGAAGCGGAACTCGAAGGCCACACCGCGGAAAATCAGGCCGATCAGCATGAAGATCAGCGGCAGATAAAGTGCCGACAGCACCACCGAATAAGCCAGCGGGAACGCGCCGAACAGCGCCGCGCCGCCCAGCACCAGCCAGGTCTCGTTACCGTCCCAGACCGGGGCGACAGTGTTCATCATCACGTCACGATCAGTCTTGCCCGGGATGAACGGGAAGAGAATGCCGATCCCCAGGTCGAAGCCGTCCATGACCACGTACATCATGATGCCGAAGATGATGATCACGGCCCAGATCAGCGGAAGATCAATACCCATGAGTCAAATCTCCTTTTCCAGGCTGCGCGCCTGGTCAGCGTCGGTGCCTTCATCATCAGCCGCAGACAACGGCCGCGCCGGTGTACGTTTCTGGCCAGGACCACCGTCGTTGGTTTCCTTGCCTTCGTCGGTTTTCGGCCCTTTGCGCACCAGGCGCATCATGTAGCCAAGCCCTGCACCGAACAGTGCGAAGTAAACCAGCACGAACATGATCAGGGTGATGCTCATCTGCATGAAGCTGTGATTCGACGAAGCGTCCGCCGTACGCATCAGGCCGTAGACCACCCACGGCTGGCGGCCGATCTCGGTGGTGAACCAGCCCGCCAGGATCGCGATCAGACCGGAAGGCCCCATCCACAACGCCAGGTACAGGAACGGCCGCGAGGTGTAGAGCGTGTCGCGTTTGCGTAGCCACAGACTCCACAGACCGGTGAAGATCATCAGGAAACCGAGGCCGACCATGATCCGGAACGACCAGAACACGATGGTCGAGTTGGGCCGGTCCTCAGGCGGGAACTCCTTGAGTGCCGGCACCTGTTTGTCCAGCGAGTGGGTCAGGATCAGGCTGCCGAGGTAGGGGATTTCCACGGCAAATTTGGTCTTCTCTTCTTTCATGTCCGGCCAGCCGAACAGAATCAGGGGTGTCGCTTCGTCGCCTTTGTTTTCCCAGTGACCTTCAATCGCGGCGATTTTCGCCGGCTGATGCTCAAGGGTGTTGAGGCCGTGGAAGTCACCGATGACCGCCTGGATCGGTGCAACGATCAACGCCATCCACATCGCCATCGACAGCATGGTGCGGATTGCCGGATTGTCCTTGCCGCGCAGCAGGTGCCAGGCCGCCGACGAGCCCACGAAGAACGCCGTGGCAACAAACGCTGCGGTTGCCATGTGCATCAGGCGATAGGGGAACGACGGGTTGAAGATGATGGCCAGCCAGTCGGTGGGAATCACCTGGCCGTTGACGATCTCGAAGCCCTGCGGGGTCTGCATCCAGCTGTTGGAGGCCAGAATCCAGAAGGTCGAGATCAGCGTGCCGATCGCCACCATCACGGTGGAGAAGAAGTGCAGACCGCGCCCGACCTTGTTCCAGCCGAACAGCATCACGCCGAGGAAACCGGCCTCGAGGAAGAAGGCTGTGAGCACTTCATAAGTCAGCAAGGGCCCGGTGACGGAACCGGCAAAGTCCGAGAAACGACTCCAGTTGGTGCCGAACTGGTAAGCCATGACCAACCCGGACACCACCCCCATGCCGAAGTTGACGGCAAAGATTTTCGACCAGAAATGGTAGAGATCACGGTAGGTGTCGTTGTGGGTTTTCAGCCACAGGCCTTCGAGCACCGCAAGGTAACTCGCCAGGCCAATGGTGATGGCCGGGAACAGGATGTGGAACGAGATGGTGAACGCGAACTGAATTCGGGCGAGATCGAGTGCCTCTAAACCGAACATAAGTCTTCCTCTGTCAGGTAATACCGGCGTCGGGGCTTTTGGCCCTTGCACCTACTGCCCCCACGGATATGGAGTGCGGCGAATTCTGATTCGTTCTTTTTTAACAACCATCGCAACGCAGGGAGTCTGGCCAACAGGCCACCGGATCAATTCCGTCTGGGGTCTTGATCTGGATCAAGCAACGTTAAAAGAGTAGTCCCATTTTTGCCGATGAACTGCGTGGTCGTTTGCCGCGTGACAAGTTGCCTCAGCACCACGGCAATGCTCTCGAACAGATTCTTCAGAGAGACAGAAGTCCTGTGGCGAGGGGATTTATCCCCGTTGGGCTGCGCTGCCG
>NZ_QAIU01000176.1:1995-4252 GCF_003061205.1 Pseudomonas sp. HMWF006 | reverse complement strand
CCACAGGGTTGCGGTGTTATTGAGAGGAGATCGTTGTCTGGCTAACTAAATTTTTTGTCATGGCAACTTCCTGTTACAGAGTGGTGATAACCTCGCGATTCACCCTCGAACCAGACCTGCCTTCAGATGCCCAGCCAAGCGCCCCTGCTGTTACGTCACCATCGTCCTTTCCTCGCGTTCTGGCTCGCCCGGATCTTCACCGCCAGCGGCTTCCAGATGCTCACCGTCGCCATTGGCTGGAACCTCTATCAACTGACCGGCAACGTTCTCGATCTGGGTCTGGTCGGACTCGTCGAATTTGCCCCACGCGTGCTGTTCATGCTGCACACCGGGCATGTCGCCGACCGCTACGACCGACGCAAAGTGGCGGCGCTCTGTCAGTCGCTGCAAGCGCTGATCGCCCTGGCGCTGGCGATCGGCAGTGCCACCGATCACGTCACTCGGGAGATGATCTTTATCCTCGCCTTCCTGCTCGGTGCTGCACGGTCCTTCGAGCTGCCGACCACTCAGGCACTGTTGCCGAGCATCGTGCCCAGCGCACTCTTTCCGCGTGCGGTCGCGGCAGCACAGTCGGCGCAACAATCGGCAACCATCGTCGCCCCGGCCCTGGGCGGTTTGCTCTACGCGTTCGGCAGTGTCTGGGTCTATGGGCCGACGGTGCTGCTCTATGTCATCGCCTGCTCGCTGATGCTCAACCTGCCCGCACGGCATACGCCGCTCAACAAGGGCAAGGCCACGCTGGATTCGCTGCTGGCGGGCATTCGTTTCATCCGTAGCCGACCGGACATCCTCGGGGCGATTTCGCTGGACCTGTTCGCCGTGTTGCTCGGCGGAGCCACCGCGCTGCTGCCGGTGTTCGCCAAAGACATCCTGCTCACCGGCCCGTGGGGCCTGGGGTTACTGCGTTCGGCACCCGCCGTCGGCGCGTTGTTGATGTCGCTGTTCCTCGCCCGGTTTGCCGTCGAACGCAATGTCGGCCGAGTGATGTTCACCGCCGTCGGCGTGTTCGGCGTCGCGACCATTGCCTTTGGCCTGTCGACGTCGTTCTGGTTCTCGCTGGCGGTGCTGGTCGTGCTGGGCGCTGCAGACATGATCAGCATGGTGATCCGCGCTTCCTTCGTGCAACTGGAAACCCCGGACGAAATGCGCGGCCGGGTCAGCGCGGTGAACGGCCTGTTCATCGGTGCTTCGAACCAGTTGGGCGAATTCGAATCCGGCCTCACAGCGCACTGGTTCGGCACCGTACCCGCCGTGGTGATGGGCGGGATCGGCACGCTGGTGGTGACAGGCACGTGGATCAAACTGTTCCCGACCCTGGCCAACCGCGACCGGATGCACGTGCCGGTGGAAGAGGTGAAGGTCTGACGTTATTCAGGCCAACAACTCCCCCGCCACCTTCGCCCGTAACGCCTTGCCGCCAAGTTGCTCAACCAGGGTCAGGGCAAACGCCAGTGCGCCGCCGGAGCCCTGGGCGGTAATGCAATTGCCGTCGACCACCACCGGTTGATCAACAAACGTACAGCCCGACAGTTGATGGCTGGCACTCGGCAGGCAGGTCATGCGGCGTTGACGTAAGACACCCGAGGCTTGCAGGGCGATGGCCGGGGATTCGCCGATGGCAGCGAACAGGCGTCCAGCGCTGGCCTGGTCCTTGAGCAGTTGTTGCAACGGCTGATGCGCCGCCAGGTGCTGTGCGCCAATGGCGCCGCCGGGCAGGACGATCAGATCGAATAATTGCGCCAGAACATCGACCAGCATGCCGTCGGCGGTCAGTCGGGTGCCGCGGGCGCAGGTGAGCATACGGCGACCCTCGATGCTGGCCGCCATCACTTCGATGCCGGCGCGGCGCAGCACGTCGATCAGGGTGACGCTTTGCAGATCATCGATGCCCTCGGCGAGGGTAATCAGGGCTCTAAAAGTCATGGGCGCTTTCCACTGAATGGTCTTTAAAGCGTAGTCAGCTTTGCCCGGACCTGTTCAGAGACAGCCGTTACTTGATGTAAAGCTGGGTGGCCAGCGTGTTGCCCGGTGCGTTGATCGAGGTGTTGCTGAAGGTAAAAATGCCATCCTGCTTGCCGGCCAGGTCAAAGACATACAGGTAGCCCACGGTTTTGCGACCTACGGTGCATTCGGTGAGATTGCCGTTATCAAATGCGCAAACCGGAGTGCGCGTGCCGTTCACCTCAAAACCGTCGAGCGCGACATGGGGCTCGCGACCATAACCGACTTCCAGCACGTAGACCTTGATGTTCGATCC
>NZ_QAIU01000176.1:0-1985 GCF_003061205.1 Pseudomonas sp. HMWF006 | reverse complement strand
CTTCAACTGCGTCAGCGGTGGCGCCGATGCCGCCCCGGCGCCAGACGCCGTGCCCAGCAAAACCGCCATCAGCCCGAAAGCCTTTACCCAGTGCGTGCTCATACGATCCCCATCCCCCCAAAATCAGCGCGCAGTATGGCGCAGTTGGCCCCGGGGCAAAACTTCGCCGACGATCGACACCAACAACCGCCATATTCCTCACGCTGCTGGTATGATGCGCGGCTTTTTCCGGCCCACCACAAATTCCCAGGCGCTTGCGACGGTCTGTGCTTTGCTGTTGAGGTCGATACATTCACGGCGCCATGCGCGCCACGGGGAGCAGACATGCTGGAAAGGCTGTTTCAACTCAAGGCACACAACACCAACGTGCGGACCGAGATTCTCGCGGGCGTCACGACTTTCCTGGCCATGGCCTACATTCTATTCGTCAACCCGAGCATTCTCGGCGAGACCGGCATGGACAAAGGTGCGGTGTTCGTCGCCACCTGTCTGGCTGCGGCCATTGGTTCGACGGTCATGGGCCTGATCGCCAACTACCCGATCGCCCTCGCCCCAGGCATGGGTCTGAACGCCTTCTTCACGTATACCGTGGTGCTGCACATGGGCCACACCTGGCAAGTGGCGCTGGGCGCGGTGTTCATTTCCGCGGTGCTGTTCTTCCTGCTGTCGATCTTCCGCATCCGTGAATGGATCATCAACAGCATCCCGCTGCCCCTGCGCTCGGCGATTGCCGCCGGTATCGGCCTGTTCCTGGCGCTGATCGCCCTGCACAACGCCGGTATCGTGGTCAGCAACCCGGCGACCATGGTCGGCCTTGGTGACTTGAAACAACCGGCGCCGATCCTCGCCACCCTCGGCTTCGCCCTGATCGTTGCCCTCGAAGCGCTGAAAGTGCGCGGTGCCGTGTTGATCGGCATTCTCGCGGTGACCATCGCGTCCATCGCCATGGGTGTCACCCCGTTCGGCGGCGTGACCTCGATGCCACCGTCGCTGGCCCCGACCTTCCTGCAACTGGACATCAAAGGCGCGCTGGACATCGGTCTGGTCAGCGTGATCTTCGCCTTCCTGTTCGTCGACCTGTTCGACAACTCCGGGACCCTGATCGGCGTCGCCAAGCGCGCTGGCCTGATGGGCAAGGACGGCCACATGCCGAAAATGGGGCGTGCGCTGATCGCCGACAGCACCGCCGCCATGGCCGGCTCGCTGCTGGGCACCTCGACCACCACCAGCTACATCGAATCCGCTGCTGGCGTGAGTGCGGGCGGTCGTACCGGCCTGACGGCCATCGTCGTGGCCATTCTGTTCCTGCTGGCACTGTTCTTCTCGCCACTGGCCGCCAGCGTTCCGGCGTTCGCCACCGCACCGGCCCTGCTGTTCGTCGCCGTGCTGATGACTTCGGGCCTGGCGGAAATAGACTGGGAAGACATCACCGTGGCCGCCCCGGTTGTCGTGACCGCGCTGGCGATGCCGTTCACTTACTCGATCGCCAACGGCATCGCCTTCGGTTTCATCTCCTGGACCGCGATCAAGCTGCTGTCGGGCCGTGCCCGTGAGCTGAACCCGGCGCTGGTGATTCTGTCGATTCTGTTCGTGATCAAGTTGGGTTGGTTCAACGCATGACATTCGATTCCCAGGCCTACGCCACTCAGCTCGAAGACAAGGTCGCGCGTTTGCGTGACCTGCTCGCTCCGTTCGATGCGCCAGCACCGACGGTGTTCGACTCGCCGCTGCAGAACTTCCGCCTGCGCGCCGAATTCCGCCTGTGGCGCGAGGCCGGCGAGCGCCACTACGCGATGTTCTCCCAGGACGACAAACGCACGCCGATCCTGATCGAGGAATTCCCGATCGCCAGCCTGCGCATCAACCAGTTGATGCCGCAGCTCAAGGCCGCCTGGCAGGCCAGTTCGGCGCTGAGCCACAAGCTGTTTCAGGTGGAGTTTCTGACCACTCTGGCCGGCGATGCGATGATCACCCTGTGCTACCAC
>NZ_QAIU01000175.1:13321-28901 GCF_003061205.1 Pseudomonas sp. HMWF006 | reverse complement strand
TTACAGGGCTTTCGCTGGGATTGGCCTGCGAGAATTTTTTTTCATTAATTTTTTTGCGAGGCTTCGGTTGCTCAAGAAATGAGCAAAAAATCGGGTTTTTCACTATATCTTGTGTTTTGCAACCCTTTTGAGCGACCCCAGACACAACTGAGCCCGACCGAAGTCGGGCTGGAATCGACCCTCAAATGAGGCGCTGAGTGATCCGATTCGGTGCAGTCTCAATCATCAATTGGTGCAGCCGTTGCCCATGACGCTGTAACGCAGGATGTGACGCTGACCTTTGGAGTCGTCGTATTCCATTTTGGCCGGAACCACTTCGCAAACATTCGGCACTTCGCTCATGGATACAACTTTGGCGATGTCCAGGTGAGTGGAGTAAGTGTATTCCTCGATAACCGGTTGTTGCTGCGCGACATCAGTCGGAACCTCGTCTGCCATGGCGGTTGCGCACAGACTGCTGAGGGCCAGAACCAATAAAGCTTTCATTTCAAATTTACCTTCTTGAGGTCGAGTGGGGTCACGCAACCTTTTTAGGGTTGCGTGTGGAACTTCATCGTTTGCAGTTATTACTTGAGAGCTGGATTAACGGCCTTCGTGGGGGCTGTAACGTTGTTAATCGCGTTTGCCTTGTCGGCGAGGTGGATTTTAGGGAGGTGGAGTGGGGGTAAACAGGTGGGGTTTTGATAAACACTTTTGGCAGATTTGGTAACAATCGGTCGAAATCGTCTGCAACCAGGTTTGCTGGTGATGGGGTTTGCCTGAATAACCGAGTCGTCGGAATCGCTGGCAAGCCAGCTCCCACAGGGGTTGTGGGGTGTTGGAGCAAGCAGCGCAGGGCTTGCGTCAGGGGTAACTGGATGTTTTGTAGGGGCTTGTTACTACCATCGTCGAATGGTTCTATGGGGCCGGCCCGGCTACAACGGGGTCATACAAAAACAACTATTACACCGAGGTAGGAAAGATGAGTGCGGCTTCTCTGTATCCCGTTCGTCCCGAGGTTCTGGCTAATACGCTGACTGACGAGGCGACCTACAAAGCCATGTACCAACAGTCGGTCGTCAACCCTGACGGCTTCTGGCGCGAGCAAGCCAAGCGTCTCGACTGGATCAAGCCTTTCACCACGGTGAAGCAGACGTCGTTCGACGATCACCATGTCGACATCAAGTGGTTTGCCGACGGCACCCTGAACGTTTCCTATAACTGCCTCGACCGCCATCTGGCCGAGCGCGGCGATCAAGTCGCGATTATCTGGGAAGGCGACGATCCTTCCGAAAGCCGCAACATCACCTACCGCGAACTGCACGAACAAGTGTGCAAACTGGCCAACGCCCTGCGTGGTCAGGACGTGCACCGTGGTGACGTGGTGACCATCTATATGCCGATGATCCCCGAAGCTGTGGTCGCCATGCTGGCCTGCACCCGGATCGGCGCGATTCACTCGGTGGTGTTCGGCGGTTTCTCGCCGGAGGCCCTGGCGGGGCGGATCATCGACTGCAAATCCAAAGTCGTGATCACCGCTGACGAAGGCATTCGTGCCGGCAAGAAGATTCCGCTGAAGGCCAACGTCGACGACGCGCTGACCAACCCGGAAACCAGCAGCATCCAGAAAGTCATCGTGTGCAAGCGTACCGGTGGCGACATCAAGTGGAACCAGCATCGCGACATCTGGTACGAAGACCTGATGAAAGTGGCGGGCACCGTGTGCGCGCCGAAAGAGATGGGCGCCGAAGAAGCGCTGTTCATCCTTTATACCTCTGGCTCGACCGGCAAGCCGAAGGGCGTACAGCACACCACCGGCGGTTATCTGTTGTACGCGGCGATGACCCACGAGCGTGTGTTCGACTACCGTCCGGGCGAAATCTACTGGTGCACCGCCGACGTCGGCTGGGTCACCGGCCACAGTTACATCGTCTACGGCCCGCTGGCCAATGGCGCGACCACGCTGCTGTTCGAAGGCGTGCCGAACTACCCGGACATCACTCGGGTGGCGAAGATCGTCGACAAGCACAAGGTCAACATCCTCTACACCGCACCGACCGCGATCCGCGCAATGATGGCGTCGGGCACCGCGGCTGTTGAAGGCGCTGACGGCAGCAGCCTGCGTCTGCTCGGTTCGGTGGGCGAGCCGATCAACCCGGAAGCCTGGGACTGGTACTACAAGAATGTCGGCAAGTCGCGTTGCCCGATCGTTGATACCTGGTGGCAGACCGAAACCGGCGGCAACATGATGAGCCCGCTGCCGGGGGCGCACGCGCTGAAGCCGGGTTCGGCGGCGCGTCCGTTCTTCGGTGTGGTGCCGGCGCTGGTCGACAACCTCGGTAACATCATCGAGGGCGAGGCCGAGGGCAATCTGGTGATTCTCGATTCGTGGCCAGGTCAGGCGCGCACGCTGTATGGCGACCACGACCGCTTCGTCGATACCTACTTCAAGACCTTCCGTGGCATGTACTTCACCGGAGACGGTGCGCGTCGTGACGCCGACGGTTACTACTGGATCACCGGGCGCGTGGACGACGTGCTCAACGTGTCCGGCCACCGCATGGGTACCGCCGAGATCGAGAGCGCGATGGTCGCTCACCCGAAAGTCGCCGAAGCCGCGGTGGTTGGCGTGCCGCACGACATCAAGGGGCAGGGCATTTATGTCTACGTCACCTTGAAGAATGGCGAGGAGCCGAGCGAGCAACTGCGCCTGGAACTGAAGAACTGGGTACGCAAGGAGATCGGCCCGATTGCTTCACCGGACGTGATTCAGTGGGCGCCGGGGCTGCCGAAGACCCGTTCGGGCAAGATCATGCGCCGGATCCTGCGCAAGATTGCGACCGCTGAATACGACGGGTTGGGGGATATCTCGACGCTGGCGGATCCGGGTGTGGTGCAGCATTTGATTGATACGCACAAGACGATGAATGTGGCTTAAGCAATGATTCACAGAAGCCCTGTCCGGTTTTGCCGGGCGGGGCTTTTTTGTGTCTGGAGGTTTTGTGGTGACAGGCTGGCCTCTTCGCGAGCAAGCTCGCTCCCACAGTTTGACCGAGTACCTTCAGACAAAATGCAGATCCCTGTGGGAGCGAGCTTGCTCGCGAAGGCAATTTGTCAGACACCGGTGTAGTCCCTCGTCGGAACGCGCACTCACCCAACCAATAATTATCGATCTCCCCCGAAAGACATTTCCCGTTGTTACCCGCCACCCTCCGCGTAACCATATGTGTAACCGCCCGCCCCGTAGCGGGGCAAAGGGAAACGCAATGCTCCGTTTTAGAGCCTCAAAAACCCCGGTGAAAAATAAGACACAACGCTGCGCTTGCCGGATTAGAAGGGTTTGCGAATAATAGGCCCGCAATTTGCAGCATAGATCGGTTAACTGTCTTTCGCTCTTGCATGATTTTGCAAGGCTGTCAATGTGCTCAAGCGGGTTTCTCTGTGCATCTGTAATTAGTTGTCGCATTGAAGAAATATCGGCTTCGGGCCTGTCGTTAGAATGCCGATCACTCGCTCATCGTGGCTGACGTTGAAACCTTCGACGGTTTCAATGGGAAATTTCCCACCGATGCTGCACCGATTTCCCGATTCACCCATTCGCATATTGGGCTGTCGCTCACTCTGCCGTTTTTGCCCTTTACCGATGGAGTCCCAAGATGAAGAAACTTGTGCTGCTTGGCGCCCTGGCACTGTCCGTGCTGTCGCTGAATTCCTTCGCTGACGAAAAACCTCTGAAGATCGGTATCGAAGCGGCTTACCCTCCGTTCGCTTCCAAAGCCCCGGACGGCAGCATCGTCGGTTTCGACTACGACATCGGCAACGCTCTGTGCGAGCAGATGCAGGTCAAGTGCGTGTGGGTCGAGCAAGAGTTCGACGGTCTGATCCCGGCACTGAAAGTGCGCAAGATCGACGCGATCCTGTCGTCCATGTCGATCACGGAAGACCGCAAGAAGTCGGTCGACTTCACCAACAAGTACTACAACACCCCGGCACGTCTGGTCATGAAGGCCGGTACTCAGGTCAGCGAAGGTCTGGCTGAACTGAAGGGCAAGAACATCGGCGTACAACGTGGTTCGATCCACGAGCGTTTCGCCCGCGAAGTCCTGGCCCCGCTGGGTGCCGAGATCAAGCCGTACGGCTCGCAGAATGAAATCTACCTCGACGTGGCCGCCGGTCGCCTCGACGGTACCGTGGCAGACGCTACTCTGCTGCAAGACGGCTTCCTCAACACCGACGCCGGCAAAGGCTTTGCGTTTGCAGGCCCGGCGTTCACCGACGTCAAATACTTTGGTGACGGCGTAGGTATCGCTGTGCGCAAGGGCGACGCGCTGAAAGACAAGATCAACGCTGCCATCGCGGCCATCCGCGAAAACGGCAAATACAAGGCAATCCAGGACAAGTACTTCGCCTTCGATATCTACGGCAAGTAACACGTTTCTGCGACAAGTCCGAAATGGCGCAAGCAACAGGATCTCTGCGGTTTGCGCCATTTTTTCATCCCAACTTTCGAGGACCTGAATCATGTTGAAAGGCTACGGGGCTGTCATCCTCGATGGCGCATGGCTGACGCTTCAGCTCGCCTTGTCGTCCATGGCCCTGGCCATCGTTCTCGGGCTGATCGGTGTCGCGTTGCGCCTGTCGCCGGTGCGCTGGCTGGCCTGGCTGGGCGATCTGTATTCCACGGTGATCCGCGGGATTCCCGATCTGGTGCTGATCCTGCTGATCTTCTACGGCGGTCAGGATCTGCTCAACCGCGTTGCGCCGATGCTTGGCTATAACGATTACATCGACCTGAACCCGCTGGCCGCCGGTATCGGCACCCTTGGTTTCATCTTCGGTGCCTACCTGTCGGAAACCTTCCGTGGCGCGTTCATGGCGATTCCCAAAGGCCAGGCCGAGGCCGGTCTGGCGTATGGCATGAGCAGTTTTCAGGTGTTCTTCCGGGTGATGGTGCCGCAGATGATTCGTCTGGCGATTCCCGGTTTCACCAACAACTGGCTGGTTCTGACCAAGGCCACCGCATTGATTTCTGTGGTCGGTCTGCAAGACATGATGTTCAAGGCCAAGCAGGCGGCGGATGCCACTCGCGAGCCTTTTACCTTCTTCCTCGCAGTGGCGGCGATGTACCTGGTGATCACCAGTGTTTCGTTGCTGGCGTTGCGTCAACTTGAGAAGCGCTACTCGGTAGGCGTAAGGGCGGCTGATCTATGATCTTCGACTACAACGTCATTTGGGAGTCCATGCCGCTGTACCTCGGCGGCCTGCTGACCACCCTCAAACTGCTCGCGCTGTCGCTGTTTTTCGGTCTGCTGGCGGCCCTGCCGCTGGGCTTGATGCGCGTGTCCAAGAATGCCGCGGTCAACGGCATTGCGTGGCTTTACACCTACGTGATTCGCGGCACGCCGATGCTGGTGCAGCTGTTTTTGATCTACTACGGTCTGGCCCAGTTCGAAGCGGTGCGTGAGAGCTTCATGTGGCCGTGGCTGTCCAGCGCAACGTTCTGTGCGTGCCTGGCGTTCGCGATCAACACCAGCGCTTACACCGCAGAAATCATCGCCGGCAGCCTCAAGGCCACGCCGAACGGTGAGATCGAAGCGGCCAAGGCGATGGGCATGTCGCGCTTCAAGATGTACAAGCGCATCCTGTTGCCATCGGCCCTGCGCCGGGCGCTGCCGCAGTACAGCAACGAAGTGATCATGATGCTGCAGACCACCAGTCTGGCGTCCATCGTGACCCTGATCGACATCACTGGCGCGGCCCGTACCGTCAACGCGCAGTTCTACCTGCCGTTCGAGGCGTACATCACCGCCGGCGTGTTCTACCTGTGCCTGACCTTCATTCTGGTGAAGCTGTTCAAGCTGGCCGAGCGTCGCTGGTTGAGCTACCTGGCCCCGCGGAAGCACTGATATGGAACGCATCGACCACGTATTGCCGTGGAGCCATCTGGGCAGCGAGCGCAAGATCTCGGTGTTCCGGTTTGGGAGCGGCGAGCGCAAGGCTTACATCCAGGCCAGCCTGCACGCTGACGAACTGCCGGGCATGCGCACCGCCTGGGAGCTGAAAAAGCGCCTTGGCGAACTCGAAGCCCAAGGTCTGCTCAACGGCGTGATCGAACTGGTGCCGGTCGCCAACCCGCTGGGCCTCGGCCAGTTGCTGCAAGGCAATCATCAGGGGCGTTTCGAAGCCGGCAGCGGCAAGAACTTCAACCGCGATTTCGTCGAGCTGAGCGCGCCGGTTGCGGCGGCGCTGGCCGACCGTCTCGGTGACGATCCGCACGCCAACATTCGCCTGATCCGTCAGGCGATGGCTGATCATCTGGCGGCATTGCCCGAGGCGAGCAGCCAGTTGCAAGGCATGCAGCGCGTTTTGCTCAGCCATGCCTGCACCGCCGACGTGGTGCTGGATTTGCACTGCGACGCTGAAGCCGCGCTGCACATGTATGCGCTGCCGCAGCACTGGCCGCAGTGGCGTTCGCTGGCCGCGCACCTGGATGTGAAGGTCGGGTTGCTGGCGGAAGATTCTGGTGGCAGCTCCTTTGATGAAGCGTGCTCGTTGCCGTGGCTGCGCCTGTCGCGGCAGTTCCCGGACGCGCAGATTCCGCTGGCGTGCCTGGCGACCACCGTCGAGCTGGGCGGTCAGGCCAATACTGACCGCGCGGATGCGCTGGCGTGGGCCGAAGGCATTCTGGCATTCCTCGCCGAGCAGGGCCTGATCACTGGCGAGTGGCCGAAACCGGCGCACGAAGCCTGCGAAGGCATGCCGTTCGAAGGCACTGAATTGCTGTTGGCACCGCACCCCGGTGTGGTGAGCTTTTTGCGTAAACCCGGCGAGTGGGTCGAAGCCGGGGATGAGATTTTCGAAGTGATCGATCCTGTGTCCGATCGGGTCAGCACGGTGTGTGCTGGTACCTCCGGGGTGCTGTTTGCCATTGAACGGCTGCGCTATGCCCAACCCGGTTTCTGGCTGGCCAAGGTGGCGGGGCGCGAAGCGCTGCGTCACGGGCGCTTGCTCAACGACTGACTGACTGTTTTTGTGAGAACCGACCGCATGTACAAACTTGAAGTCCAAGACCTGCATAAACGCTATGGCAGTCACGAAGTGCTCAAGGGCGTGTCCCTGAAAGCGGCAGCCGGCGATGTGATCAGCATCATCGGCTCCAGTGGCTCCGGCAAAAGTACTTTCCTGCGCTGCATCAACCTGCTCGAGCAGCCGCACGCGGGCAAGATTCTGCTCAACAACGAAGAGCTGAAACTGGTGGCGAACAAGGATGGCGCGCTGAAAGCCGCTGATCCGAAACAGCTGCAACGCATGCGTTCGCGCCTGTCGATGGTGTTCCAGCATTTCAACCTGTGGTCGCACATGACCGCGCTGGAAAACATCATGGAAGCGCCGGTCCACGTGCTGGGCGTGTCCAAGGCCGAAGCCCGCGAGAAAGCCGAGCACTACCTGAACAAGGTTGGCGTGGCCCATCGTAAAGACGCGTTCCCGGGGCACATGTCCGGTGGCGAGCAGCAGCGTGTGGCGATCGCCCGTGCGCTGGCCATGGAGCCTGAGGTGATGCTGTTCGACGAACCGACCTCGGCCCTCGACCCGGAACTGGTTGGCGACGTGCTGAAAGTCATGCAGGCCCTTGCTCAGGAAGGCCGCACCATGGTTGTGGTGACCCACGAAATGGGCTTTGCCCGTGAAGTGTCGAACCAGTTGGTGTTCCTGCACAAAGGCGTTGTTGAAGAGAGCGGCAACCCGCGCGAAGTGCTGGTCAATCCGCAATCGGAGCGTCTGCAGCAGTTCCTGTCGGGTAGTCTCAAGTAATCAGGGCTGCCGATCTGCACCGGAATAGTGCATGCTCCGCAGCCTGAAGGCTGGCTAAAATCCCTGTGGGAGCTGGCTTGCCAGCGATAGCGGTGGGCCAGATTGCATGTCTGGTACAGATACACCGCCATCGCTGGCAAGCCAGCTCCCACAATAGATCTCTGCCAGTTTTGCGATTTGCGTTCATTTACGGGCTAGCATTGGCCCATGCCTTCATCACCGTTGTTCGTTCCGGATTGCCCGCCCATGACTGCCCATCGAATTGGTTTCCTGATTTGGCCCAGCACTAAAGCTCTGACGCTGGCGCTGGCGGAGGAGGCCTTGCGTGTCGCTCAGCGGGTTCACCCGGACGTGGTTTACGAGTTGTCCTTCCTGCACGCCGAGCCACCGGCCGAAGGCGCCTGGCAATTGCCGGGGGAGGCCTGGACCGGCAAGCTGGAAAACTTCCAGAAACTGTTCCTGCTCGCTGACGAGCCGCCGACCACTCTGGCCCCGGCGCTCAGCAGCGCGCTCAAGCAACTGGTGCGCGCCGGTTGTGTGATCGGTGGGTTGTCGGCCGGTGTCTATCCGTTGGCGCAACTCGGTCTGCTCGACGGTTACCGCGCTGCCGTGCACTGGCGCTGGCAGGACGATTTCGCCGAGCGCTTCCCGAAAGTCATCGCCACCAGTCATCTGTTCGACTGGGATCGCGATCGCTTGACCGCGTGTGGCGGCATGTCGGTGCTCGACTTGCTGCTGGCGGTGCTGGCCCGCGATCACGGTGCGGAACTGGCCGGTGCCGTCTCTGAAGAACTGGTGGTCGAGCGCATCCGTGAGGGCGGCGAGCGTCAGCGCATTCCGTTGCAGAACCGCCTCGGTTCCAGCCATCCGAAGCTCACCCAGGCGGTGCTGCTGATGGAAGCCAACATCGAAGAGCCGCTGACCACCGACGAAATCGCCCAGCACGTGTGCGTGTCCCGTCGGCAGCTGGAGCGGATCTTCAAGCAGTACCTCAACCGCGTGCCGAGCCAGTACTACCTGGAATTGCGCCTGAACAAGGCCCGGCAGATGTTGATGCAAACCAGCAAGTCGATCATCCAGATCGGCCTGTCGTGTGGCTTCTCCTCGGGGCCGCACTTCTCCAGCGCCTACCGCAACTTCTTCGGTGCCACGCCGCGGGAAGATCGCAACCAGCGGCGCAGCAGCAGCCCGTTCGAATTGTCGTCAGTGCCGTCCGAGCGTAGCTGAACGCGACCTGTCAGAGTGACGATCCCGAGAGTCCGCTTGAGGTGGAGGACTGACCGCTGCCATAGGGTAAGTTCGGGTTTGTAACGTTTTGGAGTTGCTGCTGCTGTCGTTTTTGTTCGGCCAGTGCATTTGCCCTTGCCAGACGCTGGATTTCGACGTGGTGCAGGCTTTCCCCCGAGAGCGGGTTGTCGCTGAAAATAAAGTCGGCGCTATTGATGCTCGCCAACTCGGCAGGCAAATCGGTGAAGGCATTGCCGGACAGGTCGGCGTACACCAGGTGCGGACGGTTAAACAACCCTGACGGGATTCGGCTGAGCCCTGTGTTGCCCAGATCCAGCCAGACCAGTGCGGTCATCTGACTGAGGTCGGGCGTCAGGCCCAGGGAGTTGTTGCGCAATTCAAGGCGACTCAGGTTATTCATGACGCTCAATGCATCGACGTTGGCGGGCGTCAGGGTAACGTTGCATTCGGGCAGGTTGAGTTCAGCCAAATCCTCCATGGTCAGCACCGCGTCGGGAATGTTCCCCAGTTGATATCCCTGGATCGTCAGACTGCGCACCTTGGGAAAACCATTCAGGAACTGGCCGAGTTGAGGGGCCGCGCCGCCTGTTCGAGTCAGTTTCAGGGTGCGGATATGTCCGAAGTCCGCCGACAGGGTCGGCAGTTCGCCAGTGAGCGGAACGCTGGATGAGAATTCAAACTCCGAGGTATCGTCCGGGGTGATTCGGCGCCAGCAATGTTCGAGCTGTTCCTTGAATTTCATCCGGTTGGTGCGTTCCTGCAGCAGGGCGTCGTCTGTCAGGGGGACCCGAGTGACAGGGTCGAGCGGAACGGTATTGGCCCATGATTGCAGATCGCTGGACAGGGTGGCGATTTCAGTCTGGCGCCGCACAAGTTCCAGGCGCCCTTCGGCGAGTGTCCCCGGCAGGCTGTAGACGATCTTGCTCAGGCGCTCTCCGGTGACGTCAGGGTAGAGCGTACGTCCCAGTTCGATATCCTCGGGTTCGACCCACACATTGAAGTCGCTTCCCGTGCGTTGGTGGTAGATCTTTATCCGTTCCCGTGTCGTCAATGACAACGGATTGTTGCTCAGGTCAAATCCGTCGCTGACGTTGGCCGGGACCCGGAAAAGGGCCTCCGGAAGTTCGCTGATACGATTTTCGCTGAGTATTGCGTATGTGAGTCTGGAGCGTTCCAGCAGCCCGATGGGGATCTGGTCGATTCCGGTGCTGGCCAGGTCGATGACATTGAGTTCCGGCAGAGCAGAAAGAACCGGGGTGCGGCCCAGAGGATTGTCGTACAGGTCCAGCGATTGCAGTTTGCTCAGGGACGACAGGAGCGTCTGCGCGGGTTCGTCGAAAACGATGTCACAGCGACTCAGTACCAGCGTTTCGAGATCGGACATGGTGGCGACAGCTTCAGGGAATTTGCCCAGTGTGAAGTCGCGCATTGCCAGGGTTTTCAATCCGGTAAAGCACCGCAGGAAACCTTCAGCGGAGGTCAAATCCTTGTTGCCCAACAGGGAGAGCTGACCGATGTGGCTGAAGTCAGCCGTCAGCGCTGGCAAGTCACCGAAAAAAGTCAGATCGGCGATAAAACCATTGGATCCGGGCTTTGACCGGGAGACGTGCCGGTTACGCCAGAACTGCTCGACTTTCTTGCCGAACGCGCGCCTGTTCAGGCGCTGCGTTGCCCTGTCCGCAGCGCCCATGACCTGGGCGGGGACGCGATTCGACCATGCCTCGAGATCGCTGAGCATTTTGCCGATTTCCGTTTCCCAGTTCGCCAATTGCGCAGTGCCATCGGCCAATGTCCCGGGCAAACGATAAAACACGTCTGCGGCCTCTTTAATATTCAGGGTTGGAAACAGGTTCCGTGTACGGCTGATGTCGGCCTGGTCCGGCAGCACGCCAAAGTTGGCCTCGTGTTGCGTGTAATAAACCTTGATGCGCTCGCGGGCTGCCCGGGACAGAGGGTTGGCGGACAGTTTTGTCGCACGGGCCAGTTTGATGTCGAGCTCAAAAAAGGCTTCGGGCAGGTCGGTAATCGCGTTGTTGTCGAGGTGCGCTTCACGCAGGTTCGGGTGTGTGCCAATACCGTCCGGGACTGCGGTAATTTCGGTGCTGGACAGGCGAAGGTCACTGAGTGCCGGCATGTTCGTGATGTCCGGCGCCCGCGTCAGCGGATTGTGGCGCAGATCCAGGCTCTCAAGATCGGGCAGTGACTCCAGTACTGTCTGGCCGTTGTCGGTGAGGGTCAGGTTGCAGTTGGCCAGCGTGACGTCTATGAGTTCCGTCGTACGAGTCAGGGACGCGGGTATTTCGCCCAGGGAGAAATCGTGGAGCTCAAGAATCTGCAGGTTGCCGAACTGCTCAATGAACGGGCCTGTGCCACTGATCGCAGGGTTGCCCCGAAGATTAAGTTTCAAGACGTGGCTGAAATCGGCGGTCAGAACCGGCATGTCGCCCTGGAAGGTCGGGTTAGCCGTGAAAGCGTCCATGCGTATGCCGGAGGTCTCTGAGCGTGTTCGCCAGAGTTGCTCGAATTGGTCGGCGAATTCCCTTCGGGAGGTGGTGTTGATGAATTGTTCGGCGGCGCTGATCGCTTCGCCAGTCACGGGATCCTGCTTCGGTACCTGGGTTGCCCAGGCCGTGAGATCGGCCAGCAGGGTAGTCAGTTCGGCCTGCCAGATGTTGAGCCGGGTCCGGCTGTCGGCCAGTGTTCCGGGCAGGTCATAGATGATCCCGCTGGCGTCTTCCTGGTCAAGGGACGGGAACAGTGATTGCATCAGCGCGATGTCCTCGGGAGCAGCCAGAACATTGAAGTCTTGCCCGGTTTTGCGGTAATAGGTTTTTATCCGCTCGCGAGTCACCGGCGACAATGGGTTGTCGGCAAAGATCATACCGTCGGTGCGAATGGCGGGCAGGTCAAGCAACTCGACGGGGAGTTCTCTGATCCTGTTGCCGCTGAAAATAGCGTTGACGAGGTTGGCGTGATCGGCCAGTCCGGGAGGCACCTGCGACAGGTGGGTGTTGGCCAGATCGAGACGGTTCAGTTCTGGCAGAAAAGTCAGGTCGGGAAACGTGCCCAGCGGGTTGTCGCTCAAGTCCAGCATTTGCAACTGCGGCATCGAGACAAGCTTTGCCTGGTTTTCCGGGGTCATCACTACACCGCAATCCTGGAGTTGCAGTGTCTGCAGGTCGGGCAGGTCAACAGCTGCCAGCGAGTTCGGGTCGAAGTCGAAAACACTCAGCTCCAGTGACGTCAGCTTCTGGAAGCGTCGCAAGAACGGTTCTACGCCGGTCACCCCTTTGTTGCCATTGAGCGTCAGGTGGGCAACATGATTGAAATCGCTATCGATCACCGGCATATCGCCCAGGAATCCGAGGGTCAGCTCCAACTGACTGCCGTGGTGCTCGGGAACGAAGGGTGATTGGTTACGCCAGAAATTCTCCAGCCTCTGGCTGAAGTCCAGCCTGGCGAGACGATCGCGGGTTCGTTCGCTGAGCGTCAACGGTTCTTGGGTAGCGGGAGAGCGTCGGGGGGTATCGTTGCTCCATCTCGCGAGCTCGACTTGCAGCCGTCCAAACTCTGCCTCCCAGGCTGTGAGTCTGGCGTGGCCGTCCACCAGCGTTCCGGGTAATTGATAAATCAGATCCACGGCTCGATCAGCGGTGACGGCGGGAAAGAGCCGGGTGGCCAGTTCGATATCGGCGAGGTCAGGCACTACGCCGAAGTGCTTGCGTGTCTGTTGGTAGTAAAGCTTCACTCTTTCCCGGCTGGCTGCGGACAGCCGCGGGTTGGCGCCGAAGAGGAATCTGTCACTGAGTGCGCTGGCGAGATTGAAGAACTCATCGGGAATTTCAGTGATCGGATTACCGGCGAACCGTCCGGAGACCAGGCTTGGATGAACAAGCATGCCCGCCGGCACCGTCGAAATGCCGGTGTTATCGAGGTTGAGATAACTCAATGCGGGCATCGTGCGCACATCAACCGGCTCACCCAGCGGATTGTCTGAAAGATCCAGGACTGAGACCTGCGGCAGGGACGTCAGTGTCGCCCGGTTCGCCTGGGTCATGGTGATGCCGCAGTTGCGCATGGTCAGTCGCTGCAGGCCCGGCATCGAGGTCAGGGCCTGGGGCAGGGTCGGCAGGTCGAGGTTCTGCACGTCCAGGGAATGCAGTCCCGGGAATTGTCGCAAAAACGGTTCCAGGCCACGGGTACTGGCATTGCCGTTCAGGATCAGCAATCTGACATGATTGAAGTCGCCGCTCAAGGTCGGTAGATCGCCCATTATCGGATCCGTGATCTGCAACAGGTACCCGGCCGATTCCTGTGTTTCCCGGCGCCAGCAGCGTTCGATAGCATTGCTGAACTCCCGGCGGCTTTGTTGTGCCGCGCGACGTTGAGTGTCAGTCAGCGCGATTGCGCTACGCGGGTCTCTCGTCGGAACCCGGGTTTCCCACACACGCAGGTTGTCGCGCAACAGGGTGAGCTCGTCACTCAGGCGGGCGAGCTCATTGGCGATGCGTCTTGGGTTGTTCGCAAACCTCGCGGCAAAGGCGCGTGCGTCTCTGGCGTTGTAACCGCGATAGATCACGCGAATCCTGTCCAGAGGCGGCTGATTTACCTCCTGGCGCCGTGTTGCAAGGAGTTCTGACACGGGAGACAGTCTTTCACGGCTCCGGAAGCCGACCAGGCGCAGGGGGTCGACTTCCGGGTGACGGACCGGCGCCAGCGAAACGGCTACACGAAAATCGCTGCGATCGAGGGGCCGTGCACGGATGGCGGTCTTGAGTTTTTCTGCCTGACCGATATGGATGTCCATGGCCTGACGCTCGGCGTCCGGCAGCGCATAGAGGATGCTTGAGTACACGTCGGTGGCCCCGTGCAATTCATGCCCGCGGTCATCGAAGGGCTGATAAGTGCCATCGGGTTTGCGCACCAAAACCTTTTGTTCCGGCGCATCAGCGCGGCCGGTGCTGTCGAGCATCGGACCGGCATAGGTGCCGTCGCGGATTTCCAGGCGTACCTCGCCGCTCCAGCCGGGCACGTACCGCAGGCTGTGCAGAACCAGGGTGTCGGTGTCCGGATTGGTCACCGAGTCCAGTTCCAGCCCTTCGAATGCGCGGGTGACGCGGACTTCTTCGCTGGCCACCTGCATGAGCTCCTGCTGTCGCTGGGGCAGTTGGCCTTCGCTGATTTGCAGCAGCTCATCACTGCGGGTGGTGTTGAGCAGTTCCTGGGTGACACGCGGTGGCAGGGGCGGTTCGAATTGCGCAAGGGTGGTGTGCAGCGGGTCGTCGACGCTCTCGAGGGCTCGGTAACGCGACTCGAACAGGCTGCTGCGTTGCGCCTTGGCCAATTGCAGCAGTTGTTTGCGCAACTCGCGGGCGCGGATGTCCAGCGGCAGGTCCGGGCCACCAAACGGCTCGTCGAGCAAGGCCTTGGCCTCTTGTTCGCTGAGGTCCTGCAGCAGTGATGTGAGCACATCATTGTCGATCAGACTGGTCTGGCGCAGATCGGTCAGTGGCAAGGTTTCGTCGCTCGACGACTGCCAGCTGACCTCTCCTTGTCCGTTCAGCAAGCGCAGGCGTTTACCCGCAGGCCAGCGTCCGTGTTCGGTGAGCAATTGCAGTTGCGTCTGCGGATCGGTGCGGCGGTATTGTTCGGGCAGGTCGCTGGCCAGTTGGTCGATGAACACTTGCAGGTCCTGGTCGATCCGGAAGCGGCTGATGCTGTCGGCCAGCAGTGGCGGCACTGACGCCTGCTCGGCGTGCATATTGCGCAACGCGTCTTCGTCGTAGCCGCTGACTTGCAGAATGCGTTCACGCCGTTCCGGTGTGAACCCTTGCATCTCATGACCGATGCGGCGCAACGCGGTCGCTTTGTCCCATTCCAGCGGTTGTTCGAGCTCGGTGTGCCAGGCGCCATCGCCGTTGTGGCGCACGACGGGCTGGTAGGCGTCGGGGCGTGTTGGGTGTTCGATACGGTACTGGCCGGGGATCGCGGATTCGCTGACGGCAAAGTGCGCGTCTTCCAGCGGCAGAATCTGTTTGCCCTGATGCTCGTGCAGACCCAGTGGGGAGGGTTTGGAATCGGCTGCCGGCAGGGATTTCTGCTGATAGCGGGTCAGGTCCTGATCCCAGTAGCGGGTATTGCCGTTCGCCAGCTTCACCGGTTTGAAACGCTCGATGAACGCGATGACTTCCTTGGGCAGGACTTTACGAAACTCACCCACTGCAATCGAGCCGCCGACGGCAAACAGGCCCAGTTGAATCGCCGCGTCCACCATCCCCACCAGATGCGTGAACGCTTCGGTGAGCTGGCCTTGCGCCCATTCGACGATGCCCTCGAACACTTCGTCGAGAAACTGATAGGCCATGTAGGCCATCATCAGTTCGCCCAGCCCCGGCACGAACGGCGCGATGATGAACACGGCGGTCTGCAAAATGGCCGAGGCGATACCGACGAAGGAATCCCACAGCGCCCAGCGGGCATTCGAGTCGACCGTGGCGGTGGCGACCGCGATGACCTGGCCGTCATTGAGAATCTTGTTGAG
>NZ_QAIU01000175.1:8381-13311 GCF_003061205.1 Pseudomonas sp. HMWF006 | reverse complement strand
CTTCATGCCACTTCACCTGGCTCAGGCGAGTGTTCAGGCTGGAGAAGAAAACGCCGCGCTGTTCGTGGTTGACGAAGCGGCTGAAGAATTTCTGATAGTCCTGCGCGCGCAGCTGACGGGTCAGTTCCTTTTCCAGCTCCGCCGAAGAGGCGTACTCCTTGACCGGATGCTCCGGGTCATCCGGGACGTAGGCGACCACCCGCGCTATTGTGTGGACTTCATCGGCCTGGGGGGCGAACACCAGGATACCGGTGAGCGGCGCGCCCATCATGGTCAGCGCCTGAGCTTGCAGGTGCTGCCCGTTGATGCGCAGGTGCCGCACGCCGTCGATCAGTGCAACGATCGTGCGACAGTAACGGTCGCTGATATCGCCTGTCAGACGGGCGAATTGCAGGGCGGCCTTGAGCGCGGCTTTTTCGCTCTTGTCGACATGTTTGCGTAACGTTGCGCCTTTTTTCGCGTCGGTCATGCCGAGGTGGTCTTCGAGGTACGTCTTGTACTGCGCACCAATGTCCAGCTCCCGGCACATTTTGGTGAACGCCGGGATGCTCATTTTTTCCTTGAGCCAGGGCAGGGTGTCGAACTGTGCGGTGGCCGAGAGCGGCGTGTCGGACTGCGCGGAAGGCAAGGACTGCATGATGTACGTGGAAGCGGCGTCATAGGCATCGTCCTGCGTCTCCTTTTCCTCGAAGTTATGCAGCGCCGCCGCCAGCAGCGACACCGTCCACGTGCGTGCGCCGGTCTTGATGCCGAACAGCGGCGTGGTGGCAGGGATATACAGGCGCAGCTGGATGTTGCTGACATCCAGTTCCAGGTCGAAGTGGGCCTTGATCGCGGCCTTGAGCAGCGGTTCGGCAAAGGCATTGATGTCCCTGAATTGCTCCAGTTGGCGGTCGACATCGTTTTGGGCGGACCAGTGGGCGGAATTGAGCGCCTTGAGCGCCTGATGCTCGGTCGCCGAACGCGCTAGAAGTTGAAGGGGCATCGCTGGCAGGGTGTTTTTCAATGCCTCGCGTCTGGACGCTGAAGCATTGCCGAGCCATGTGGGCAGGCTGGCTTGCAGGTGCAGATAGTGAGTGTCGGGTTGTGCCCCGAAAGGGGTGTCGTTGGGGTGTTCAGTCGTTTGCATCGGGCCAATCCTTGGCATCTGGAAAGCACCAAGCAAATCAGAACGATGCATGGGGGGTGCGGTACATATTTATAGCTGTGCCGCGCCGTTCAGTTGATATCCTCCCGGGCCTGCCGCAAATCGGCAGCGACAGTTTAAACTGCGCCTTTGCGACGCTATATGTCGCATTGCCGTAAACCCGGGAAAATTCAGGGTTTGCGCTATAAGAAGTTGTCGCTTGGCGACAAGGCCGGGCTGAAAACTGTCCTTACAATCCTCACCAAGCTCGCCAGTTTCAGGCGGGTGTTCCTCTTCAGGAGACTCCGATGTCCGTTGATCACGCTGCGGTAGAACGCGCCGATTTCGACCAGGTAATGGTTCCCAACTACGCGCCTGCCGCTTTCATTCCGGTGCGTGGCGCCGGTTCCCGCGTCTGGGACCAGAGCGGCCGCGAGCTGATCGACTTCGCCGGCGGGATTGCCGTAAACGTATTGGGCCACGCGCACCCGGCGCTGGTCGGTGCGCTGACCGAGCAAGCGAACAAGCTGTGGCACGTGTCCAACGTGTTCACCAACGAGCCTGCCCTGCGCCTGGCGCACAAGCTGATCGACGCCACGTTCGCCGAGCGCGTGTTCTTCTGCAACTCCGGCGCTGAAGCCAACGAGGCCGCGTTCAAGCTGGCCCGTCGCGTGGCGTTCGACCGTTTCGGCAGCGAGAAGTACGAAATCATCGCCGCGCTCAACAGCTTCCACGGCCGTACCCTGTTCACCGTCAACGTCGGTGGCCAGTCGAAGTACTCCGACGGTTTCGGTCCGAAAATCACCGGCATCACCCACGTCCCTTACAACGACCTGGCCGCGCTGAAAGCGGCGGTGTCCGACAAGACCTGCGCGGTCGTGCTGGAACCGATCCAGGGCGAGGGCGGCGTGCTGCCGGCCGAACTGGCTTACCTGCAAGGTGCCCGTGAACTGTGCGACGCACACAACGCGCTGCTGGTGTTCGACGAAGTGCAAACCGGCATGGGCCGTACCGGCCACCTGTTCGCCTACCAGCATTACGGCGTGACTCCGGACATCCTGACCAGCGCCAAGAGCCTGGGCGGTGGTTTCCCGATCGCGGCGATGCTGACCACCGACGCGCTGGCCAAACATCTGGTCGTCGGCACCCACGGCACCACTTACGGCGGCAACCCGCTGGCGTGCGCGGTAGCCGAAGCGGTGATTGACGTGATCAACACCCCTGAGGTGCTGAACGGCGTCAACGCCAAGCACGACAAATTCAAGACCCGTCTGCAGCAGATCGGCGAGAAGTACGGCCTGTTCACTCAGGTGCGTGGCCTCGGTCTGTTGATCGGTTGCGTACTGAGCGATGCCTGGAAAGGCAAGGCCAAGGACATCTTCAACGCCGCTGAAAAAGAAGGCCTGATGATTCTGCAGGCCGGCCCGGACGTGATTCGTTTCGCTCCAAGCCTGGTGGTCGAAGATGCCGATATCGACGCTGGTCTGGACCGCTTCGAACGCGCCGCAGCAAAACTGACGCAAGCCTGATAGACCCTTCGACGCCTGGAGTTTTCCCAGGCGTCGATCAAATTTTTTGATACCGAGCACTATCAATGTGGGAGCGAGCTTGCTCGCGAAGAAGGAGTGTCAGTCGCCATCTAAGCTGACTGATATACCGCTTTCGCGAGCAAGCTCGCTCCCACAGTGTCCGGTGTTTTTTCTGTGAATTGATAAGAGAAAAGGAGTGACACCATGCTGGTGATGCGCCCTGCGCAAATGGCTGATCTGGGCGAGGTACAGCGTCTGGCTGCGGACAGTCCGATTGGTGTCACTTCCTTGCCGGATGACGTGGAACGTCTGAGCGACAAGATCGCCGCAAGCGAAGCCTCGTTTGCCGCCGAAGTCAGCTTCAATGGTGAAGAGAGTTACTTCTTCGTCCTCGAAGACACCGCCACCGGCAAACTGGTCGGCTGTTCGGCCATCGTTGCTTCGGCCGGTTATTCGGAGCCGTTCTACAGCTTCCGCAACGAGACCTTCGTCCACGCCTCGCGCGAGCTGAAGATCCACAACAAGATCCACGTGCTCTCGCAATGCCACGACCTGACCGGCAACAGCCTGCTGACCAGTTTCTACGTGCAGCGCGAGCTGGTGGGGTCGCCGTGGTCCGAGCTCAACTCCCGTGGCCGTCTGCTGTTCGTCGCCAGCCACCCGGAGCGTTTCGCTGATTCGGTGGTGACCGAGATCGTCGGCTACAGCGACGAGAACGGCGACTCGCCGTTCTGGGACGCGATCGGTCGCAACTTCTTCGACCTCAACTACGCCGAGGCCGAGCGCCTGTGTGGCCTGAAGAGCCGCACGTTCCTTGCCGAGCTGATGCCGCATTACCCGATCTACGTGCCGCTGCTGCCGGACTCCGCTCAAGAAGCGATGGGCCAGGTGCACCCGCGTGCGCAGATCACCTTCGACATCCTGATGCGCGAAGGCTTCGAGACCGATCACTACATCGACATCTTCGACGGTGGCCCGACCCTGCATGCGCGTGTTTCGGGGATCCGTTCGATCGCCCAGAGCCGCGTGGTGCCGGTGAAGATCGGTGAGCCGGTCAAAGGTGCCGGGCGCCAGTATCTGGTGGCCAACGCACAGTTGCAGGATTACCGCGCGGTGTTGCTGGAGCTGGACTACGCGCCGGGCAAACCGGTGACCCTGGATCTGGAAGCGGCCGAAGCCCTGGGCGTCGGTGAAGGTGCGAGCGTGCGCCTGGTGGCGGTTTAACGCCTTAGCGAGTTTCACGGGTGGCGAAGGCGGCCCGTTTGAGGAGATAGCATGATTGTTCGTCCCGTACGCAGCAGCGATTTATCCGCGCTGATCGACCTGGCCCGCAGCACCGGCACCGGCCTGACTACTTTGCCAGCCAACGAAGAACGCCTGACCCACCGGGTCGGCTGGGCCGAGAAGACTTTTCGCGGCGAAGCCGGCCGTGGTGATGCGGACTACCTGTTCGTGCTCGAAGACGACAACGGTCGCGTGGTGGGGATTTCCGCCATTGCCGGCGCGGTCGGGATGCGTGAGCCGTGGTACAACTTCCGTGTCGGCCTGACCGTCAGCGCCTCGCAGGAGCTGAACATCTATCGCGAGATCCCGACGCTGTTCCTCGCCAACGACCTGACCGGCAACTCCGAGCTGTGCTCGCTGTTCCTGCACGCAGATTACCGCACCGGCCTCAATGGCCGCATGTTGTCCAAGGCACGCATGCTGTTCATCGCCGAGTTCCCGGAGCTGTTCGGCAACAAGATCATCGCCGAGATGCGCGGTGTCTCCGACGAAGCCGGGCGTTCGCCGTTCTGGGAAAGCCTGGGTCGGCACTTCTTCAAAATGGAATTCAGTCAGGCCGATTACCTGACCGGTGTCGGCAACAAGGCGTTCATCGCCGAACTGATGCCGAAATTCCCGCTGTATACCTGCTTCCTCTCGCCGGATGCGCGCAACGTCATCGGCCAGGTGCACCCGGACACCGAGCCCGCGCTGGCGATGCTCAAGGGCGAAGGCTTCAGTTATCAGGGGTACGTCGATATCTTCGACGCCGGCCCTGCCATCGAGTGCGAAACCAGCAAGATCCGCGCCGTGCGTGACAGCGAAGCGCTGGTGCTGGCGATCGGTACGCCGGGCGATGACGCTACGCCGTTCATCATCCATAACCGCAAACGCGAAGATTGCCGCATCACCGCTGCCCCGGCCCGTCTGGCCGCCGGCACGCTGGTGGTCGATCCGCTGACCGCCAAACGTCTTCAACTCAACGCCGGCGATCAAGTGCGCGCCGTGGCGT
>NZ_QAIU01000175.1:0-8371 GCF_003061205.1 Pseudomonas sp. HMWF006 | reverse complement strand
CTATACATCGCAGGTGAATGGCTGGCCGGTCAGGGCGAAGCCTTTCAGTCGCTGAACCCGGTGACCCAGCAAGTGCTGTGGTCGGGGGAGGGCGCCACCGCCGCTCAGGTCGAGTCCGCCGTGCAGGCGGCGCGTCAGGCATTCCCGGGCTGGGCGCGCCGTTCGCTCGACGAGCGCATCAGCGTGCTCGAGGCCTTTGCCGCCGCCCTGAAAAACCACAGCGACGAACTGGCCCGCACCATCGGTGAGGAAACCGGCAAGCCGCTGTGGGAAGCCGCGACCGAAGTCACCAGCATGGTCAACAAGATCGCGATTTCGGTGCAAAGCTACCGCGAACGCACCGGCGAGAAGAGCGGCCCGTTGGGCGACGCCACCGCCGTGCTGCGCCACAAGCCACACGGAGTGGTCGCGGTGTTCGGCCCTTACAACTTCCCGGGCCACTTGCCGAACGGGCACATCGTACCGGCGCTGCTGGCCGGTAACAGCGTGCTGTTCAAGCCCAGCGAACTGACGCCGAAAGTCGCCGAGCTGACGGTCAAGTGCTGGATCGAAGCCGGTCTGCCGGCCGGCGTGTTGAACCTGCTGCAAGGCGCTCGTGAAACCGGCATCGCGCTGGCGGCGAACCCGGGCATCGACGGTCTGTTCTTCACCGGTTCGAGCCGCACCGGCAATCACCTGCATCAGCAGTTCGCCGGACGTCCGGACAAGATCCTCGCGCTGGAAATGGGCGGCAATAACCCGCTGGTGGTCGATCAGGTGGCTGATCTGGACGCCGCGGTGTACACGATCATTCAGTCGGCGTTCATTTCTGCAGGCCAGCGCTGCACCTGCGCCCGTCGTCTGCTGGTGCCGCAAGGTGCGTGGGGCGACAGCCTGCTCAAGCGTCTGGTTGAAGTCAGCTCGACGATTGAGGTGGGTGCGTTCGATCAGCAACCGGCGCCGTTCATGGGGTCGGTGATTTCCCTCGGCGCGGCCAAAGCGCTGATGGATGCCCAGCAACATCTGCTGGCCAATGGCGCCGTGTCGCTGCTGGCAATGACTCAGCCACAGGCGCAATCGGCCTTGCTGACCCCGGGCATTCTCGATGTGACCGCCGTCGCCGAGCGGCCGGACGAAGAACTGTTCGGCCCGTTGCTGCAAGTGATCCGCTACACCGATTTTGCTGCAGCGATTGCTGAAGCCAACGACACCGCGTATGGCCTGGCGGCAGGTTTGCTGTCCGATTCCGAAGCGCGTTATCAGCAGTTCTGGCTGGAAAGCCGTGCCGGTATCGTCAACTGGAACAAACAGCTGACCGGCGCCGCGAGCAGCGCGCCGTTCGGCGGTGTCGGCGCTTCGGGCAACCATCGCGCCAGCGCCTACTACGCGGCAGATTACTGCGCGTACCCGGTGGCCTCGCTGGAAACCCCGAGCCTGGTGTTGCCGGCGGCCCTGACGCCTGGCGTGAAAATGGTCTGATGCCTATCGCTGGCAAGCCTGCTCCCACAGGGATTGAGTCGTACACAGAGTCTGTGAACACTGCTAATCCTGTGGGAGCTGGCTTGCCAGCGATGGCCGCGACGCGGTCGCACTGAACAGTTAGTTACTGAAGCCTATAACAACAGATTCTCGTGGAGCCTCGCTGATGAAATCCTATGAAGTCAATTTTGACGGTCTAGTGGGGCCGACCCATAACTACGGTGGTCTGTCCTACGGCAACGTTGCGTCCCAGAGCAACAGCCAGCAATCCTCGAATCCGAAGGAAGCGGCGCTGCAAGGTCTGGCGAAAATGAAAGCGCTGATGGAAATGGGCTTTCAGCAAGGCGTGCTGGCGCCGCAGGAGCGTCCGGACGTGGCTGCGTTGCGCCGTCTGGGTTTCAGTGGCACCGACGCGCAAGTGATCGAGCGCGCTGCCAAAGAGGCCATGCCGCTGCTGGTCGCCAGTTGCTCGGCGTCGAGCATGTGGGTGGCCAACGCCGCCACCGTCAGCCCGAGCGCCGACACTGCTGACGGTCGCGTGCATTTCACCGCCGCCAACCTCAACTGCAAATACCACCGCAGCATCGAGCACCCGACCACCAGTCGCGTGTTGGGGGCGATGTTCGCCGATCAGCAGCACTTCGCCCACCACGCCGCCTTGCCGGCGGTGGCGCAGTTCGGTGACGAAGGCGCCGCCAACCACACGCGTTTCTGCCGTGAGTACGGCGAGGCTGGTGTCGAGTTCTTCGTGTTCGGTCGCAGTGCATTTGACACCCGTTACCCGGCGCCGCAGAAATACCCGGCGCGCCAGACTCTGGAAGCGTCGCAAGCCGTAGCGCGTCTGCACGGTCTGCGGGACGAGGGCGTGGTTTACGCTCAGCAGAACCCGAACGTGATTGATCAGGGCGTGTTCCACAACGACGTGATCGCGGTGGGCAACGGCGAGGTGCTGTTCTATCACGAGGACGCGTTCCTTGAGACCGAGCACATGCTGGCCGAGCTGCAAGGCAAGCTCGCCAACGTCGGCGGCAAGTTCCAGTCCATCTGCGTGCCGCGTTCGGCGGTCAGCGTCGATGATGCCGTGCGCTCGTACCTGTTCAACAGCCAGTTGCTGTCGCGCCCTGACGGTTCGATGTTGTTGATCGTGCCGCAGGAATGCCAGGCCAACGAGCGCGTGTGGGCTTACCTGCAAAGTCTGACCAGCTCCGGCGGCCTGATCCGCGAAGTGAAAGTCTTCGACCTCAAACAAAGCATGCAGAACGGTGGTGGCCCGGCGTGCCTGCGTCTGCGTGTCGCGCTCAACGAAACCGAACTGGCGGCGGTCAACCCAGGGGTTATCATGACCGCGCCGTTGTACGGTTCATTGACCGCATGGGTTGAAAAGCACTATCGCGACCGCCTGAGCGAGAGCGATCTGGCGGACCCGCAATTGCTGCTTGAATGCCGGACGGCACTGGATGAACTGACGCAAATCCTTAAACTGGGCGCGGTTTATCCATTCCAGATCAATTGATGGCCGGCGCGTCGCCTGAATGCGGCGCGCGGCTTGTCTCCCCAAGAGAGTAAAAACATGAGCGATTCCCTGCAGCTGATCCTTGAAGACACCGACGGCACACAACGGCAAACCTCGTGCACCCGCGTCGCGGTCATGTGGCAAGGCAAAGAGCTGTGGATCCAGCAGGACGGCCGTGGCCAACTGCTGATTGGCGTGGACGTCGAGGAAGGTGACGAAGAGTACGCCAACCTGCTGCTGCGCCCATTGGCGACTAATCTGGTAAGTCTGCAACTGGAAATGGAACCGGCTGACCTCGGCGCTGACGAGGATCACGTGCACGGCCCGGATTGCAACCACGATCACTAAGGAAACCGCTCTATGCTCGCCCTCGGCAAACTGCTTGAACTGACCCTCGCCGGCCGCGAACCGGCGGAGAAGACTCAACTGACTGTCGAAGGCGTGCGCATGCGCTGGTTGAGCGAGGGTGCGCTGGAAGTACGGCCACCCGAAGCGCGTGACAATGGCCTGGACCTGCTGCTGTCGGCAGGCATCCACGGCAATGAAACCGCGCCGATCGAGTTACTCGATCGGCTGCTGCATGACATCGCTCGCGGCGACCTGAAGCCGCGCGCACGCATTCTGTTTCTGTTCGGCAACCCGGAAGCGATTCGTAAAGGCGAGCGCTTCGTCGAGCAGGACGTCAATCGGCTGTTCAACGGCCGTCATGAACAAACCAGTGGTTCCGAAGCGCTGCGCGCCTGTGAGCTGGAGCGACTGGCGGCAAGTTTCTTCAGCCTGCCGGATCGTGATCGCCTGCATTACGACCTGCACACGGCGATTCGTGGCTCGAAGATCGAGCAGTTCGCCCTGTATCCGTGGAAGGACGGTCGCCAGCATTCGCGCCGCGAACTGGCGCGCCTGCGTGCCGCCGGTATGGAGGCGGTGCTGCTGCAGAACAAGCCGTCGATCGTGTTCAGCTCCTACACCTACGACAAGCTCGGTGCCGAGGCCTTTACTCTGGAACTGGGCAAGGCGCGGCCGTTCGGGCAAAACGAAGGGGTCGACGTTTCGCGTCTGGAAACCCGCCTGAAGCAGATCATCGAAGGCAATGAGCCGGGTCTGGCCGAAGAAGGCCTGGATGGCTTGCAGCTGTTCAGCGTGGCCCGGGAAATCATCAAGCACAGCGATGCCTTCCGCCTGAATCTGCCGGCGGACATCGAGAACTTTTCCGAGCTGGATGTGGGGTATCTGCTGGCCGAAGACCTGGCCAATACCCGCTGGGTCATCGAGGAAGAGGGCGCACGGATCATTTTCCCTAATCCGAAGGTCAAGAACGGCCTGCGCGCGGGCATCCTGATCGTGCCGACCGGCGACGAAAACCTCGCCTGACGCCAGTTTCGGTTTCGCCATATAACCCTGTGGGAGCGAGCTTGCTCGCGAATGCAATCTGACATTCAACACTTGAGTTGGCTGTCAGTCCGCTTTCGCGAGCAAGCTCGCTCCCACAGGGGAATGAGTGAGACCAGAGATCTCACTCATCGTGTTTAGACCGCTACAGCATGCGGCTCACTGCGGCGCAGTGCGCGAACCTTGCGCAGCGTATCCGCGCACGTCCGCGCCGCTTCCTGGCCCTTGTGCACAAAATGCTCGAAGAAGAACTTCTGATGTTCTTCGCCGGCATGGAAGTGGTGCGGGGTCAGGGACACCGAGAACACCGGCACTTCGGTCTCCAGCTGCACCTGCATCAGGCCGCTGACCACCGACTGGGCGACGAACTCGTGACGGTAGATGCCGCCGTCCACCACCAGGGCTGCAGCGACGATGCCGGCATAACGACCGGTCTTGGCCAGCAACTTGGCGTGCAGGGGCATTTCAAAGGCGCCGCCGACTTCGAAGAAGTCGATGTCCGATTCCTGATAACCCTGGGCCAGCATTTCGGTGATGAAGCCTTTACGGCTCTGGTCGACGATTTCCTTGTGCCAGCAGGCCTGGATGAACGCGACGCGCTCGCCATGTGGGTGTTTGCTTTTGCTGTCGATAGCGGTGGGTTGCATGTTCTGACTCCTGTTTGTGTGAAAAACAGGGCGTTATGAATCGAAAGGGATTCAAGGGTGCGCACGCTCGCACGACTGCTCGCGGACGGCCCTTTGGCGTCAATCCCGTTCTCTCTTCATCCGGACTATGACCGTCGGCCCCGGAATCACACCGGGTCTGCTGACCTTGCCGCCACCCACCGCAAAAGCCGTGTGCGTCGCCAAGCGCTCGCGGGCTATGCGCATTGCGCGCAATTACCGCCGGTGGGGAATTGCACCCCGCCCTGAGAACGTTTTTGCCGCCCTTTGTCGGGCGGCGCAGCGTTTTTAACACAGATTGTGCGTCTGTGCATTGCGCCTTTCCGATGATTGCCATCGAATTTTTTGACTGCCCGAAACGACTTTTCCTTGCGCAAGGGTTGATTAATCCGCGCCATGACCGCAGTAATTCACCTTCGTAAAGGGATTTCCCCTGCTGACTTGAGGCCAGGTTCATGAGCGTTATCGATCTTCGCAGCGACACCGTCACCCAACCGACTCCCGCCATGCTCGACGCCATGACGGCGGCGGACACCGGCGACGACGTGTATGGCGAAGATCCGACGGTCAATCGTCTGGAAGCCGAACTGGCCAGGCGCCTGGGTTTTGCTGCGGCGCTGTTCGTGCCGACCGGCACCATGAGCAATCTGCTGGGGTTGATGGCGCACTGCGAACGTGGCGACGAATACATCGTCGGCCAGCAGGCACACACCTATAAGTACGAGGGCGGCGGCGCGGCAGTGCTTGGCTCGATCCAGCCACAGCCGCTGGAAGTGCAGGCCGATGGTTCGCTGGATCTGGATCAGGTCGCGGCGGCGATCAAACCGGATGACTTTCATTTCGCCCGCAGCCGTCTGTTGGCGCTGGAAAACACCATGCAAGGCAAGGTGCTGCCGCTGGAGTATCTGGCCCGGGCACGCCAGTTTACTCAGGCTCATGGCCTGCAACTGCACCTGGATGGCGCGCGGTTGTACAACGCGGCGGTCAAGCTGGGCGTGGATGCCCGCGAGATTACCCAATACTTCGATTCGGTCTCGGTGTGCCTGTCCAAGGGCCTCGGTGCGCCGGTTGGCTCGGTGCTGTGCGGCGCCGAGGCATTGATCGGCAAAGCACGCCGCCTGCGCAAAATGGTCGGCGGCGGCATGCGTCAGGCCGGATTGCTCGCGGCAGCGGGGCTGTATGCGCTGGATCACAACGTCGAGCGTCTGGCGGACGACCACGCCAACGCGCTATTTTTGGCCGAAGGTCTGCGCGACGCCGGGTTTAGCGTCGAGCCCGTGCAGACCAACATGGTCTACGTGCAGATGGGCGATAAAGCCGAAGCGATCAAGGCGTTTGCCGCCGAACGCGGGATCAAATTGAGCGCCGCCGCACGTCTGCGCATGGTCACGCACATGGACGTCAATCGCTCGCAAATCGAGCAAGTGATCGCGACATTCGTCGAGTTTTCGCGCAAGTGACAGCGTTAGCCGTCCAATTGACCGTTTCTATCGTATAAACACGCTGTACCCCGCGCGCAGGGCCGATATAATGCGGCCCTTTGCCGTCGCTTCGTCTGTTGACGTTTCGAACAGGCCTTTGGCCGCAGCCTCCGTGGAAGAACCTAATGAAAAGCGCAGAAATCCGTGAAGCCTTCCTTCGCTTCTTCGAAGAGCAAGGCCACACCCGTGTAGCCTCCAGCTCTTTGATTCCGGGCAACGACCCAACCCTGCTGTTCACCAACGCGGGGATGAACCAGTTCAAGGACTGCTTCCTGGGCCAGGAAAAGCGCGCGTACACCCGCGCAACCAGCAGCCAGAAGTGCGTGCGCGCCGGTGGCAAGAACAGCGACCTGGAAAACGTCGGTTATACCGCTCGTCACCACACATTCTTTGAAATGCTCGGTAACTTCAGCTTCGGTGACTATTTCAAGCACGACGCGATTACCTTCGCCTGGACCTTCCTGACCGGCGTTCTGAAACTGCCGAAGGAAAAACTCTGGGTCACCGTCTACGCCTCCGACGACGAAGCGTATGACATCTGGACCAAAGAGATCGGCGTGCCGGTCGAGCGCATGATCCGCATCGGCGACAACAAAGGCGCGCCTTACGCGTCCGACAACTTCTGGACCATGGGCGATACCGGCCCGTGCGGCCCATGCACCGAGATTTTCTACGATCACGGCGACCACATCTGGGGCGGCCCACCGGGCTCGCCGGAAGAAGACGGCGACCGTTACATCGAAATCTGGAACAACGTGTTCATGCAGTTCAACCGCACCGCCGACGGCGTGTTGCATCCGTTGCCAGCGCCGTCGGTCGACACCGGCATGGGCCTGGAGCGGATCAGTGCGGTGATGCAGCACGTCAATTCCAACTATGACATCGACCTGTTCAAGAACCTGCTGAAAGCCTCGGCTGAAGCCATCGGTTGCGAAAATGGCGATCAGTCGTCGCTGAAAGTGGTGTCCGACCACATCCGTTCGTGCGGCTTCCTGATTGCCGACGGCGTGTTGCCGTCCAACGAAGGCCGCGGCTACGTGCTGCGCCGGATCATTCGTCGTGCCTGCCGTCACGGCAACAAGCTGGGCGCCACTGGCAGCTTCTTCTACAAGATCGTGGCTGCGCTGGTTGCCGAGATGGGCGAAGCCTTCCCGGAACTGAAGAAGCAGCAGAGCAACATCGAGCGCGTACTCAAGGCCGAAGAAGAGCAGTTCTCCAAGACTCTGGAGCACGGCCTGAAGATTCTCGAGCAGGACCTGCTGGAACTCCAAGGCACCGTGGTGCCGGGCGACGTGGTGTTCAAACTCTACGACACCTACGGTTTCCCGATGGACCTGACAGCTGACATCGCTCGTGAGCGCGGCCTGACGGTCGACGAAGTCGGCTTCGAGCGTGAAATGGAAGCCCAGCGTGTTCGTGCGCGTTCGGCCAGCTCGTTCGGCCTGGACTACAACACCCTGGTCAAGGTTGATGTGGCCACCGAGTTCACCGGTTACAAAGACACCAGCGGTTCGGCAAAAATTGTCGCCATCTATAAAGATGGCCAGTCGGTCGACGTCTTGAATGAAGGCGAAGAGGCGGTGATTGTTCTGAATCAGACACCGTTCTACGCTGAGTCCGGCGGTCAGATCGGCGACTGTGGTTTCCTGCAGGCCGGTAGCGCACGTTTCGACGTTCGCGACACCACCAAGACCGGCGGCGCATTCCTGCACCACGGTGTGCTGGATTCGGGCAGCCTGACCATCGGCGCACCGGTGGAAACCCACGTCGATGCCGAAGTGCGTCACGCGACTTCGCTCAACCACTCCGCCACTCACTTGCTGCACGCTGCGCTGCGTCAGGTCTTGGGCGAGCACGTGCAACAG
>NZ_QAIU01000174.1:0-1050 GCF_003061205.1 Pseudomonas sp. HMWF006 | reverse complement strand
AGCCACCGTTGTCACCGCTGTACGGCGACTTCAGCGGCTTGCCGCCGGCGCTGCTGTTGGCCGGCGAACTGGACCCGTTGCGGGACGACACGCTGGCCATCGCCAGGCGCTGGCAGCAAGCGGCGCCGGTCGAGGTGTATTTACTACCGGCGTCACCCCACGGATTTATCCACTTTCCCACCGCCATCGCGCAAGGCGTGCTGGCTTACAGTCGACAGTGGATCAGCGCCCGAATCAACGCGCACACGGCGGCTATTCGTTCAGATCCTTGACCAGATAGCCGCCGACAATCTGCGACACACCGGTCAACGCCGTGCGCAGCAACTCCGGCTCGGTGCGATAACGCAACGGCTCGTAACCATAGGTGTTGGCGCCGTTGAACGGGGTGATTGGCTCGTTGCGCTGCCAGATCAGTTCATCGCCACGTTTCATCACGCCGCTCACGGCGATGGTCGGGTAGACCACGCTGCTGAAGCCCTGAGTCAGCGAGAAACCCCAGCTGATCACCGTCAGTTCGATCTGCGCATCGGCCGGTTCGTTGTCGCCGACCACCTTGAAACGGCCGGAAGCGGCCAACTGGTCCTCGAAGCTCTTTTTGACCAGGGTGCCGAGATTGATGTCAGAGGTTTCCATGTTGTAGACGATGGCATCGGTCGTCGACATCGACGCCAGGTCACCGGCCTTCAGCCCCGCGACGAAACCGACGCCGCCCAATGCAGCGGTCGCGGCTTTCGACGCACTGGAGGCCAAACCGATGCCGGTGCCGACACCGGCCCCCACAGCGGCGCCCCACGCCTGTTCACGGCCCATGTAGGTGATTTCCTTGGGCTTCCACGCCACCGGCAGAATCTTCACTGTGTGGATCTGGGTGCGGTATTCCGGCTTGAATTTCTGGTTGGCACAGCCGGCCAAAAACAGCACGGCAAACATCAGGACAGCGATCTTCTTCATGAACGACTCGCGACAAAGGAATGTGGGTTAGTTGTCGTCATCGACAGGAAAATCTGAAGTACACGCTGCATCGACAGCAGATTTTCCGCCGATGCAGAC
>NZ_QAIU01000173.1:1825-3855 GCF_003061205.1 Pseudomonas sp. HMWF006 | reverse complement strand
ATCAAGAAGAGACTTATCTAACGCCGCACATCTTCACCCGCCACAAACTCCCCCTCCACGCCCTCCTCATCCAGAACCAACCCTGGTTCTGTGCCCGAGACCTGAGCCGCCTGCTGCACATCTACCTCAACGAACGCATGCTGCGAAAACTCGACCCCGACCAATACCAAACCCGCAAAACCCTGATCCACCACCAGATCGAAAACACCCTGCTGATCAGCGAATCCGGCATCTACGCCCTCCTCGTCTACCACTACTGCCCCGAATACCGAGCGCTGCGCGAATGGCTCACCCACCAAGTCATCCCCACCCTGCGCGACGCCCAACACCCCACCACAAGCGAACGCCCACAACTGAGCCTGCTCAATTGGCCGGACATGACGTTGAGTTTGTTGCACTGGAATAATCAGCCGTGGATACGGTTGCAGGATGTGCCGCTGATGGTGGTGGAACGGGAAGAGCCGAAGCGCCCAGTAACGGGGCCTTGGTGGAAAAGAGCTTCGCGGATGCTGCAATCGCTATAAGACCGCATGCCGGAGCTGAGCCCTGCGCAAATCGTAAGTCGACTGAAGATTCATCCAGAACTCAGGCGTAGTGTTGAGATGAATGGCAAGTCTGATTGCCAGATCGGCGCAGATCCTGAGCTGGCAACTCACAAGCTTTTCGATCTCACTTTCGGGCCATTTCGTGGGCATGGCCAGATCCATGACGGTCATGCCCAACGGCTCCATGAATTCCTTATTCAGAACCTCGCCCGGATGAATCGGGCGCATACCGTTGCTGTTCATTTTTCGCCTTCAGAGGCTGCGTTGAGTGGCCAAACTGGAGCATCCGGTTCAGGGAAGCAAGCCATCGAAACCGTTTCGCCGGCGTCCTACAACTATTAGGGCATGGCCCTACAAAAATCAGCGTCTGCGCCTGATTACGCGACTCTTCCTCCTTGTACTACGGTAGCCAACGAAGCATCTGTCACCCGAAAAACGAGGCCTCAATGAAAGACAAAAAGAGAAGGAAAAAGCTAGAGGAGATTGTTGGATATCACGCTGAAGCACTTCGGTTAGCCGGAGGTATTTCAGCCAATCAGCGTCGTTTTATTGAGGTAGCGGCCAAGTACGGTAAAGAACTCGAACCGGATGGTTGGCTGGCCGGGGGAGGAAGCCAAATAAAAAATCCCAAACAAGAAAACTAATGTGGCGCCTCTACTGGGCTTGGGAGGGCAACTTGGCAACATCCAGTGAAGGTTTACCCTCGCGTCCGTGCCACCTGCATTCGCTCTCCCAACTACCCTTCAAAAACCCGCAGGAAGCGGTTCCCCGATTCAGCTCAAGGAACGACCATGTCCCTCTCCATCGTCCACAGCCGCGCCCAGATTGGCGTGGATGCTCCCGCTGTCACCGTCGAAGTCCATCTGGCCAACGGTCTGCCGTCGCTGACCATGGTCGGGCTGCCCGAGGCGGCGGTGAAGGAGAGCAAGGATCGGGTGCGCAGCGCGATCATCAATTCCGGGCTGCAGTTTCCTGCGCGGCGGATCACCTTGAATCTGGCGCCGGCGGATTTGCCCAAGGATGGCGGGCGGTTTGATCTGGCGATTGCCTTGGGGATTCTGTCCGCGAGTGTGCAGGTGCCGTGTTTGACACTGGATGATGTGGAATGTCTGGGAGAGTTGGCATTGTCCGGCGCAGTGCGGCCGGTGCGCGGGGTGTTGCCGGCAGCGTTGGCGGCGCGCAAGGCGGGTCGTGCGTTGGTAGTGCCGCGTGCGAATGCCGAGGAGGCGTGTCTGGCCTCTGGACTGAAGGTGTTTGCGGTGGATCATCTGCTGGAGGCGGTGGCGCATTTCAATGGGCATACACCGGTTGAGCCGTATGTGTCTGACGGGCTGATGCATGCCAGCAAGCCTTATCCCGACTTGAATGAAGTGCAGGAGCAAGTGGCGGCGAAACGGGCATTGCTGATTGCCGCTGCGGGGGCGCATAACTTGTTGTTCAGCGGGCCGCCGGGGACGGGCAAGACCTTGCTGGCGAGTCGCTTGC
>NZ_QAIU01000173.1:0-1814 GCF_003061205.1 Pseudomonas sp. HMWF006 | reverse complement strand
GTCTGAATGCGAAGCACTGGAAGTGGCGGCGATTCAATCGGTCGCCAGCGGCGTGCCGCTGACCCATTGGCCGCAACGTCCTTTTCGCCAGCCGCACCATTCCGCATCCGGGCCGGCGCTGGTCGGTGGCAGCTCGAAACCACAACCCGGCGAGATCACCCTCGCCCACCACGGCGTGCTGTTTCTCGACGAACTGCCGGAGTTTGATCGCAAGGTTCTGGAGGTTTTGCGGGAGCCTTTGGAGTCCGGGCATATCGTCATCGCCCGGGCCAAGGATCGCGTGCGCTTTCCTGCGCGCTTCCAGTTGGTGGCGGCGATGAATCCGTGTCCCTGTGGATATCTTGGCGAGCCGAGCGGCAAGTGTTCCTGTACGCCGGACATGGTGCAGCGCTATCGCAACAAACTGTCGGGGCCATTGCTGGATCGGATTGATCTGCACCTGACAGTGGCGCGAGAGGCGACGGCGCTGAGTCCGACAATGAAACCGGGAGAGGACAGTGCCAGTGCGGCAGCCGTGGTGGCCGAGGCCCGGGAGCGCCAGCAAAAGCGTCAGCATTGTGCCAATGCGTTTCTCGATCTGCCGGGATTGAAGCGGCACTGCAAGTTATCCACAGCCGATGAGAAATGGCTGGAATCAGCCTGTGAACGACTGACGCTATCGCTGCGCTCAGCGCATCGCCTGCTCAAAGTCGCCCGGACACTGGCCGACCTTGAGCAAGTCGATGCAATCAAGCGTGAGCACTTGGCCGAGGCGCTGCAATACCGGCCGGCGACACCTTAATGTTCGGTCAAATCAACCAAAGGCTTCTGCCGCACTTCGGTTTCACGCCCGGCCTGAATCTCGGTCACGCGCTTCAAGGCGTTATCCACAGCGCCCTTGTCCGCCAACAGGCTGTAGCTGATCTGGAACTGTTGGCTGGCCTTTGGCGCAATGGTCGGCACCAGATTCAGCGGACGCTGATAGCGGCGGTTGTAGGAAAAACTGGTGCCCGGCTCAAGGCCTGTGACATAGCCCTGCCCTTGGGTATCGGTATTTTTCCACAGGGAAAAGACCGGCAACTGCTGCGTGTTGAAGCCAACAGAGATGCCGAGGCTGCCGGCCTTGTTGTGCAAAACGGCCAGGGTTTCGCCTTTGTCGTCGGCGTAGGGCACAACGTTGTAAACCGTTTCATCGTAGTCCTTGGTCGGCCCACGATAGGTCTGCCAGTCGGCCAACTCGGCTTTGGCCTTGTCGTTGAACGGCGAGACCTGTTTTACCGGTGCGGCAAAACGTGCGCCCTGCTCGAGGAACGGCGTACTGAAATTGCTGTGATACAGCGCCTGGTATTCCTTCGGATAATCGCCGTTGTTGGTCAGCGTGTCATTGAGGGCGAAACGCGCAGTGCCGGGTTCGGTGACCAGCTCGGTGACGACCGAGAAATCGACTTTCTTGAACGCCTGCTCCTTCAGCTCGCCGCGCAGGCTGATGGCGTAGGGCGGCTTTTCGTCGATGTGCAGGGTGACGCTGCTGGCCGGGATGTTGGCGGCTCGCCCGTGCAGGGTCAGCAGCTCGCCATTGTCCATGCCGGGATGGCCGACCCATTCGTAACCGCAGCGGGTGACCAGTTCATTGAAACCTTCCAGCCAGCCCAGCCCGCCGCGCCCGTTGAGCTCGATGAAGGCCGGGTTGACCACTTCCTTGACCGGCGAGTCCCATCCCATGCGCACGTTGCCGACCGAGGCCTGCAACACATTCATGCCCCGGGTCGGCACCACGGACAGTTTCATCGTGCCGTTATCAATATCCACGATGCTGACCCCTTCCTGCCGCCCAC
>NZ_QAIU01000172.1:0-3389 GCF_003061205.1 Pseudomonas sp. HMWF006 | reverse complement strand
TCCTCGGTGTGCGCAAGTTCCGCTACGGTCTGGCCGAGCAACAGGATCAGATCGGACAGGTGACGGGCCTCGCCTGGACTCAGGTTGGCGGCGAATTGCTGACTATCGAAGCCGCAGTCGTACCGGGCAAGGGTCAGTTGATCAAGACCGGTTCGCTGGGCGATGTGATGGTCGAATCGATCACAGCAGCGCTCACCGTTGTCCGCAGCCGTGCCAAGAGCCTGGGCATTCCCTTGGACTTCCACGAGAAGCGCGACACGCACATTCACATGCCGGAAGGGGCGACCCCGAAAGACGGTCCTAGCGCCGGCGTAGGCATGTGCACGGCGCTGGTGTCGGCATTGACCGGCATTCCGGTGCGCGCCGATGTGGCCATGACGGGTGAAATCACTTTGCGTGGTCAGGTACTGGCAATCGGTGGCCTGAAGGAAAAACTGCTCGCGGCTCACCGCGGCGGAATCAAGATTGTGATTATTCCGGAAGAGAACGTGCGCGATCTGAAGGAGATTCCTGACAATATCAAGCAGGATCTGCAGATTAAACCGGTTAAATGGATTGACGAGGTCCTGCAAATTGCGCTGCAATACGCGCCGGAGCCCTTGCCGGATGTGGCTCCGGAGATAGTTGCCAAGGACGAAAAACGTGAGTCTGACTCTAAGGAAAGAATTAGCACGCATTAATACGTTTTTGCCTGGGGGGCTTCCTTGACAGCTTTTTAGAGCCCTTGTTATAAAGCGGCTCTTAAGTGTCTGTAGGCCATTCAGCACTCGTTTTTGCTTTCACCAAAAAACTTAGAATCATCTCAAAATAGATATAAGGGGACTTAGAGTGAACAAGTCGGAACTGATTGATGCTATCGCTGCATCCGCTGATATCCCGAAAGCTGCTGCTGGCCGTGCGCTGGACGCTGTAATCGAATCCGTCACTGGCGCTCTGAAGGCTGGCGACTCCGTTGTTCTGGTTGGTTTCGGTACGTTCTCCGTGACTGATCGCCCGGCTCGTACCGGTCGTAACCCACAGACTGGCAAGACTCTGGAAATCCCGGCTGCCAAGAAGCCAGGTTTCAAAGCCGGTAAAGCTCTGAAAGAAGCTGTTAACTAAGTTTCAGGTTTTTACCCATCCGGGTCGGGGTCATGCCTGACTTGGCAGCGGAGCGGTAGAGCAGGTAGCTGATGCAGTTGCCTGTAACGCCGGGATCGAGGGTTCGAGCCCTGTCCGCTCCGCCAGTTACGAGAAGGCGCATCCTCGGATGCGCCTTTCTTCTATCCGGATTCTACCCACGCTCCACGGTTGCCAAATTTTGAAGTTCAACCGTTTCTGGGGGACGCATGCTGCAGAATATCAGGGACAATTCACAAGGCTGGATTGCCAAGACCATTATCGGGGTCATCGTTGCACTGATGGCTCTGACCGGTTTCGATGCCATTTTCAAGGCCACCACTCACAGCAATGAGGCGGCCAAAGTCAATGGTGAAGAAATCAGCCAGAACGAGCTGAGCCAGGCCGTTGATATGCAACGCCGTCAGCTGATGCAACAGCTGGGCAAGGATTTCGACGCTTCGCTGCTCGACGAAAAAATGCTCCGCGAATCGGCCCTCAAGGGTCTGATCGATCGCAAGCTGTTGCTGCAAGGCGCCGAACAGTCGAAATTCGCTTTCTCCGAAGGCGCACTGGATCAAGTGATCCTGCAGACACCTGAGTTTCAGGTGGATGGCAAGTTCAGTTCCGAGCGTTTCGATCAGGTGATCCGTCAACTGGGCTACAGCCGTATGCAATTCCGCCAGATGCTGGCCCAGGAAATGCTGATCGGCCAACTGCGCGCCGGTGTGGCGGGCAGTGGTTTTGTCACCGACGCGCAAGTGCAGGCATTTGCTCGTCTGGAAAAACAGACCCGCGATTTCGCCACGCTGAACGTCAAGGCCGATCCGGCGGCGGTCAAACTGACCGACGACGAGGTCAAGGCTTACTACGACGAGCACGCCAAGGAATTCATGACCCCGGATCAAGTGGTCATTGATTACCTGGAGCTGAAGAAGTCCTCGTTCTTCGATCAGGTTGCCGTCAAGGACGAAGACCTGCAGGCCGCGTATCAGAAAGAGATCGCCAACCTGTCGGAACAGCGTCGTGCGGCGCACATCCTGATCGAAGTCAACGACAAGACCACCGAAGCTCAAGCCAAGGCGAAAATCGAAGAAGTCCAGGCGCGTCTGGCCAAGGGCGAGAAGTTCGAAGCATTGGCCAAGGAGTTCTCGCAGGATCCGGGTTCGGCCAACAATGGCGGCGACCTGGGTTACGCAGGTCCTGGCGTGTATGACCCGGCTTTCGAAAAAGCCTTGTACTCGCTGGCCAAGGATCAGGTGTCCGGTCCGGTTCGCACCGACTTCGGCTACCACTTGATCAAGCTGCTGGGCGTTGAAGCGCCGGAAGTGCCGACCCTGGCCAGCCTGAAAGACAAGCTGACTCGCGAGCTGAAAGCTTCGCAGGTCGAGCAGCGTTTCGTCGAGGCGACCAAACAACTGGAAGACTCCGCATTCGAAGCGTCCGACCTGGCCCAGCCAGCGGCGGATCTGAAGCTGACCGTGCACACCTCCAAGCCGTTTGGCCGTGAAGGCGGCGAAGGTGTTGCGGCCAACCGTGCCGTGGTCACTGCAGCCTTCAGCACCGAAGTGATCGATGAAGGCGCCAACAGCACCGCCATCGAACTCGATCCGGAAACCGTGATCGTCCTGCGTGCCAAGGAGCACTTGAAGCCTGCTCAACTGCCGCTGGAAAGCGTCGCTGCGGCCATCCGCACTCAGTTGACCAAAGAGCACGCCAGTGCGGCTGCCAAGACCAAGGCGGAGAAGCTGATCGCTGATCTGCGTGAGGGCAAGGCGCCGCTGGACAAGGCGGTTGACGGTCAGAGCTGGAAAGCCACCGCTGCGGCCACTCGTGCGCAAGAGGGGGTTGATCCTGCGGTGCTGCAGGCGCTGTTCCGTATGCCGAAGCCGGCTGCCAAGGACAAGCCGACGTTCAGCAGCGTGACGCTGTCGGATGGCAGTCTCGTGATCGTGCGCCTGAACGGCGTTAACGAAGCGGCTGCGCCGACGGATGAAGAGAAGGCGCAGTATCGTCGCTTCCTGGCTTCCCGTGAGGGGCAGCAGGACTTTGCGGCGTATCGCAAGCAGTTGGAGAGTCAGGCGGATATCAAGCGGTTCTGATGTTTGCTTGAGCTGTCATGAGAAAGCCCCGGCTCGTTGGTCGGGGCTTTTTTTTGGGCTGTGAATCGTGGCGGCCTTTGGGCCGGCCATGCTTTGGGTGGGATGTGTGTATATCCGTTGCTGCGGGTGTTGCTGATTGGGGTTCCGCCCTTACGGCGGGTCACTTTTTCCAGACGCCGAAAAAGTAAC
>NZ_QAIU01000171.1:0-1131 GCF_003061205.1 Pseudomonas sp. HMWF006 | reverse complement strand
ACACCCATGCCCATCAGGAGGCGGCGACGTTGCAGATCGAGGTTTTGCAAATCTTTCATCGGTATTCGTCTTCTGCTTACAGGCCGGAGAGGCCGAGGGCGGGATCAATGCCATCCAGGGCGTGGGCAAGTGCCCTGGCCTTGTCGGCGATCTGTTTACGTTGTTCGCCGCTGACGGTGTCGTAAGTGGCGTAGCCGTCCTTGACCTTGAAGCTGTTCAATACGGTGTCGAAATCGCTCAGCGCGGCATCAATTTTCGGCAGCAGATCCGGCGCCGATTTCGTCAGCATCGGCCGCAGCAGCTCGGCCACTTTGTGTGCGGTTTCCAGGTTGCTGGCGAAGCCGTTGAGATCGCCGTGGCTGTAGCGTTCCTCTTCACCGCTGGCGGCGCGCACGTCAGCCAGGGTGTTGAGGTTGCGCACCACGATGTTGACCAACTGCTCCGGCAGCAGTGACTGGGCCAGCAGTTGTTGCTTGATGGTGCTGACGTCGCCCAGCAGACGTTCGGCCACCGGGTTCAATCCGTCGAGGCTGCGTTGCTGGAACAGCGCGTATTCCACGCGGTGGAAGCCAACGAAGGCCGGGTCCTGCTCGCGTTTTTCGAAATAATCGGCGCGGGCGTTGATGCTGTTGTCCAGTTCGGCCAGGCGTTGCGCCGCCGGTGCCAGACGCTGATAGGCGGCACGGGCCGGCAGGTACAACGCCTGCGCCTGACTCAGGTCGCCGCTGGCGATCGCCTGATTCAGCGCCGTGACGGCTTTGATCAGCGCACTGCTTTGGCTGGCCAGATACACGCGGAATTCCGACAACGGCCCCACGAAAGCCACCATCGACGGTCTGGCTTTGGCGGCGGCATCCGATGCGGCGGTTGGCGTTACGTGCAGCACGCCGCGCGGGTTGCTCAACAGCCCGCAAGTGATCGCGTAGTCACCGGGTTGCAGGTTGGCGTTGATCACCTGGCTCAGGCCCGGCGCGATGTTCTCGCGCTCTTCGATCACCAGCACGCCGTCGAGGATTTCCCATTCCACCGCCCGGTCGGAGCGGTTGACGATGCGGAAACTGGCACGGCCGGCCGGTACGCTCAGCTCGTTCGGATCGCAGCTGTGGGCGTTGATGTTGACCACCACTTCGT
>NZ_QAIU01000170.1:0-1767 GCF_003061205.1 Pseudomonas sp. HMWF006 | reverse complement strand
AGTGTGATCACCTCGGCACGCCGCAAGAGCTGACCGACTCCCAAGGCAACCTGGCCTGGACCGCGCAATACAAAGCGTGGGGACAGGTGACGGAACAGCGCTCGGAGTGGGCGCGGCAGCATGGCGTGATGAACCCGATACGGTTCCAGGGGCAGTATCACGATCATGAGACGGGGCTGCATTACAACAGGCATCGGTATTACGACCCAAGCGTTGGTCGGTTTATAAGTAAAGACCCTGCCCGCTGGGCAGGAGGGCTGAATTTTTATGCCTACGCGCCAAATCCTATCCAATGGGTGGATCCACTTGGGTTGGCTCGTGTTAAGGGGATAACGCCGAATAATAAGGGAACCCGCACAACCATAGAAAGTGACAACCTTCCACAAACTGAGATAGGTTTCAGCAAGCGTGCTCTAGGCAATGGTATCCATGATCCAGTAGTGGCTGAACTTTATGAGGATGTTCATATTGACGATCGCTCTGTCTTTCATGGTGATTGCGGCGAGGCGGACGCCCTTAGCAATATTGCGAAAAAATACAACGTTAAGACAGTCGATGAGTTGAAGGCTCTAACTAAAGGTGGCAGATCAACGACGCACAGGAATGATGGAGTTTTGAAGCCATACTGTAAGTCATGTAAACAAGTTATGGGTAGGCTAGAAATGGAAGATGGGGCCGCACAATGATTGATAGTATTGAAGTTAAAGAGTTTGATGATCTGGAGGAGCAGTTGCTTGATGCGAATGTTTCTTATGGCGAGATGACGCGTGAGTACGCTAGTTATCTAATGGGTCTTATCCAAAGAGGTGAATTAAAAACTATTGCTGCCAGCAAGTTGGAAAAGTTAGTGCCGTTCTTGAAAGAGGCCATCTTGCGCGAGCGTATCGAAAGTGATGAGGTACTTCGAAAGAAGCTCACTGTCGATCTCTGGAAAATGGAGCAGCAAAGTCGCAAGGAAGATGAAGATTTTGCAAATTTCATCCGAGGTGTGCTCTATTGCTATGGTACAGAGGAGGTTTGGGAAGAGGAGGGCGATGGTCCAACCCCTATCTATCTTTACTTTTTGATCCTGAAAAAAATATTGCCGGGTCTGAGGAAAGATTTTATTAGTAGTTTTAATCGATTCCTTGGAGGGCGCAGCTAAGCCATCCTCTGTTTTTTTGTCGGGCTCAGATAATAATGGCTGGAGAGAATCTCTCCAGCATTACTTAGGCCAGAACTACAAAGATAGTGCAGTCGGTTCATGAGAAATTTTAATCGCAAGGCTCAAAACACAATCCCGGACAAATACACAATGCAGGTTGGACAATAGTGGGGGCGGGTTTGTTTTTGCAATGAGTTATGAATGCAAGCTGGTGTTCGACGACACCACCTCAGCCAGCAAAGTAATGAAGGAACTAGAGGGCAGCGGCGCATGTGTTCGCGTGCAACAGCCTGGTGACCTCTACCTGAAAGATCAGTCGCTCAACAGCAGCGCTGATTATGACGCTAGATTGATCTATGAAAGTGAGAGCGTTCTGTGGCTTCAGGTCAATTTCAAGTCATTGAGCCTTTACCAAACCATGCTCTCGGCGTTGGGCGGCAGCGACTATAGATGTCTTGAGGATGGTGACGACGATGAAAAGATGCCGCTCAAGGAAGCATTTCGCACCAAGGGCAATTTTTGCAGAACTGTTGACGGTCTGCATCGTGCGTCCGTGCAAATAAACAGGCCATGGTCAAAGGAGTGACAACATGAAAGACGCCATTCGCTTGGGCGACTCCACC
>NZ_QAIU01000169.1:0-9030 GCF_003061205.1 Pseudomonas sp. HMWF006 | reverse complement strand
GTCCTGAAATGAGGACAGGGTTTTATCCAGGCGGTTTTGCGCGATGAGACTGGCCGTTGAGCTGTCGTCCAGCGCCTTACGCCGGGCGGGCGAAGCGTTCCGATACCACGATGGCAGGACGGTGTGGCTGCCCTTCAGCGCCCGACGGCGTTGCGTCGAGGCGTCGGTCAGCCAGCGGGGTATCGATTTTTCAAGAAAGTCGGCGTGCAGGCTGCGGGTGGCGAGCGGTTTCACCGGAACAGACGGCGCAGGCCCGCTCAAGCCTGGAGGCGAAGAATTACTGATCATGTTCACTCCTTTTAATGGAGTGAAAAGAAGACCATCTCAGTGGCGAGCACTTGCGGTACATAGGTATCGCTTGCACAGAAATTGGTAACCGACTGTGTAAACTGCCGGACCGCGTCAGGTTGTCTATGCTCTACAGGTCAATGTGCGCGACGAGGGATATATGGACGATCCAATCGACAACAAACCACCGACCTTCTGGCAGATGCTGCACAGCGTCATGGCTGCGGCATTCGGGGTGCAGAGCGGGAAAAACCGGGCCAGGGATTTCACCCATGGCAAACCCAGTCATTTCGTGATCCTGGGCATTCTGTTCACGGCCGTGTTCGCGCTGACCCTGTTCGCCATCGTCAAACTGGTGCTGCACTTCGCCGGTCTCTGAGCGGCTTCAGTACATCAGGGTTTGCAGAGTGAACGGGTAGCGATAGGAAGACGGTCGGCCCTTGGCCGAGAGTTTGCGGAAGCTCACGCCATAGTTCGGCGTGTTGCCCATCGCCAGCATTTGCCGGGCGTGGTGTTTGTCGATCAGTTGCAACAGAGGGATTTGCCGGTCACGCCCACCGTACTGATTCAGATCGACGCCCTGCTGATAATCATGCAACTCGACCAGTGCCCACCCGCCCAGCGTGAAATGCCCACCGACCAGCGCGCTCAGGCGCCCGTCGATCACGGCCTGCAAGGCTGCGGGTGATGTGTTGACGGCGCTGAACAGCGCGTCTTTGCCCGGCGTCTTCCCGGTTTCGGCAAACGCGCGCATCGCACCGAAGGCCATTTCATCGTTTGCCGACCACACCAGCGACACCTTCGGATAACGACTGAACAATTGCCGGGCCTGTTCGTAGGCCCGCTGCTGCATCCAACCGCTGTAGACCATCTGCCGCAAGCGCACTTGCGGGTGTTCGGCCAGTGCGCGCTGCATGCCGTGTTCGCGCAGTTGCGCCGACGGCGTGATTTTCAGACCGGAGAACGCCAGCAGCTCGATCTCTTCATTGGCCGCGACCGGCGGATGCAGGCGAATCAACTCCTTCATCATCAGGTAACCGCCCTCCTCGTCGTTCGGCACCAGGCTACCGATTCGATCGGGTCGCTCCCCCACCAGCGCTTGCTGGTTGGGCGTCAGCGCGGCGTTAACCATGAACAGCTTCACCCCGCTGTTTTCCGCCAGACGCAGAATCTGCGGGGCAACATACTGCTCGTTGACGAACATCAGGTAGTCGGGGCGATTCGGCCCTTGCAGCGCCAGCCGGGCCTGGGCGATGGTCAATTCGGGTTGACGCTGGGCATAGAGAATCTGCAGCTCGATGCCCAGATCCCGGGCGGCCACCTGCATGAATTGCGAATAGCTGAGCCAGAAGGCTTCCTGTGTCGAGCCCGGATTAAGGAACAGCACCGATTCCGCTCTGGCAGCGGTCGCGAACAGCGCCCCTAACAGCAGCAGGCTGAGGTGGAAAATTTTCAACATGAACATCCGGGCCCAGGGAAAAATGGCCGCGCATTATAGCCACCGATCAACCGGCTATTGGCACGTAATCCCGCCTTTTGTCCGACAATCGTCGAAAACGGGCCCGGATGGGTCGTTTATTGATGACTGACCCAGAATACCGCCGTTCCCACCACCAGAATGATCAGGAACAGAATGGCCCACGCATCAACGCTGCTGTCGCTTTTCCTTGCCTTGGTCGGATTGCTCATTGCATCGCCTCTTGTCGGTTTTATCGGTGATTGCAGAAAGACTCGACCACAGTTAAGACGAGGATTGCCCGCACGACAAATGTGGGTTAGTTGACACCCGTTCTCGTTAGGCGATTTGGTTCTTTACATATACTCAAACATCACTTTTGCGCATAACTGCAAACGGGTATATTGCCCCGGCTCCGTTAGGGAGTGCGCGGCCGTGCGCGCGTAATTGCCGAGGCACCATCGGACTCCAGCAAGCGAAAACGCAGCGTTTTCCGAGTAGCCCAAAGCCTGAGAACAGGACTTATATGTACGTATACGACGAGTACGATCAGCGGATCATCGAGGACCGCGTCAAGCAGTTCCGTGATCAGACCCGACGCTATCTGGCAGGTGAGCTGAGCGAAGAAGAATTCCGCCCCCTGCGCCTGCAAAATGGCCTGTACATCCAGCGTTTTGCACCGATGTTGCGGGTGGCGGTGCCTTACGGCCAACTGACCTCGCGTCAGGTGCGCATGATGGCCAAAATTGCCCGTGACTACGACAAGGGCTACGCCCACATCAGTACGCGGCAGAACGTGCAGTTCAACTGGCCGGCGGTGGAAGACATCCCGGACATCCTTGCCGAACTGGCCACCGTGCAGATGCACGCGATCCAGACCAGCGGCAACTGCCTGCGCAACGTCACCACCGACCAGTTCGCCGGTGTCGCTGCCGATGAGCTGATCGACCCGCGCCCGTGGTGCGAGATCGTCCGCCAGTGGACCACGTTCCACCCGGAATTCGCTTACCTGCCGCGCAAATTCAAGATCGCCGTCAACGGTTCGACCGCTGACCGTGCCGCCATCGAAGTTCACGACATCGGCCTCGAGCCGGTGCACAACGCCGCCGGCGAACTCGGCTTCCGCGTGCTGGTCGGTGGCGGCCTCGGCCGTACCCCGGTGGTTGGCGCGTTCATCAACGAGTTCCTGCCGTGGCAGGACCTGTTGAGTTACCTCGACGCCATCCTGCGGGTCTACAACCGCTACGGTCGTCGCGACAACAAATACAAGGCGCGGATCAAGATCCTCGTCAAGGCGCTGACCCCTGAAGTCTTCGCGCAGAAAGTCGATGCGGAAATGCAACACCTGCGCGGCGGCCAGACCACCCTGACCGAAGCCGAACTGCATCGCGTCGCCAAGCACTTCGTCGACCCGGACTACAAGGCGCTGGACAACCAGACCGCGCAACTGGCCGAGCTGGACAAAGAACACCCGGGTTTTGCCCGCTGGCGCGCCCGCAACACCCTGGCACACAAGAAGCCGGGTTATGTTGCCGTGACTCTGTCGCTGAAGCCGACCGGTGTTGCTCCGGGCGACATCACCGACAAACAGCTCGATGCCGTCGCCGATCTGGCCGAGCGCTACAGCTTCGGTCAACTGCGCACCTCCCACGAGCAGAACATCATTCTCGCCGACGTCGAGCAAAGCCAGTTGTTCACCCTGTGGGGCGAACTGCGTGAAAGCGGTTTTGCCACGCCGAACATCGGCTTGCTGACCGATATCATCTGCTGCCCGGGCGGTGACTTCTGCTCGCTGGCCAACGCCAAGTCGATCCCGATTGCCGAATCTATCCAGCGCCGTTTCGACGACCTGGACTACCTGTTCGACATCGGTGAGCTGGACCTGAACATCTCCGGCTGCATGAACGCCTGCGGTCACCACCACGTCGGCCACATCGGCATTCTCGGCGTGGACAAGAAAGGTGAGGAGTTCTACCAGGTCTCCCTCGGCGGCAGCGCCAGCCGTGATGCGAGCCTGGGCAAGATCCTCGGCCCGTCTTTCGCCCAGGAAGCCATGCCAGACGTGATCTCGAAGCTGATCGACGTGTACGTCGAACAACGTACCGAAGACGAGCGCTTCATCGACACCTATCAGCGTATTGGCATCGACCTCTTCAAGGAACGCGTCTATGCAGCGAATCATTAAGAACAACGAGGTCGTCGACGAAACCTGGCACCTGTTGCCCAAGGATTTCAACATCGACGAAATCAGCAACTGCGACGATCTGATCGTGCCTCTGCAGCTGTGGCGCGAACACAGCCGCATGCTCAAGGCCCGCGACGGTGGTCTGGGGGTGTGGCTGGACGCCGACGAAGAAGCCGAGGAAATCGGTGACGACGTGGCTGAATTTCAGGTGATTGCCCTGAACTTCCCGGCGTTCACTGACGGGCGCAACTACTCCAACGCCCGTCTGCTGCGTGACCGTTACGGTTTCAAAGGCGAACTGCGGGCGATTGGTGACGTGCTGCGCGATCAGCTGTTCTACATGCGCCGCTGTGGTTTCGACGCCTTTGCCGTGCGTGCGGACAAAGACCCGTACGAAGCGTTGGAAGGTCTCAAGGACTTCTCGGTAACCTATCAGGCCGCCACCGACGAACCGCTGCCGCTGTTCCGTCGCCGCTGAACCTGCCAGGTTTGAAGCGGACAAAAAAAACGCCGGTCATTTGACCGGCGTTTTTTATGCCTGAAGGCCTTACCAGAAACGCTGCTGCGTCAGGCGACTCCACCAGTTCAGCAGTACGCGATCGACCGAACCGCTGGCGGCCATGCCGATACGCTCCTGCAGGCTTTTGCGCTCGGCGTAGTGCAAGTGGTAGACCTCGGCTTTTTTCGCCCGGTCGGCGAGGTATTCATCACTGGTCTTGAGTTCATCCACCAGTTGTTTGTCCAGCGCCGCGACACCAAGCCAGACTTCACCGGTGGCCACATCGTCAATCGCCAGTTGCGGGCGGTAGCGCGCGACGAAGTTCTTGAACAGTTGATGGGTGATGTCGAGGTCTTCCTGAAACTTTTCGCGGCCCTTCTCGGTGTTTTCGCCAAACACGGTGAGGGTACGCTTGTACTCGCCGGCGGTAAGGACCTCGAAGTCGATGTCGTGCTTCTTCAGCAAACGGTTGACGTTGGGCAACTGTGCAACCACGCCGATCGAGCCAAGAATCGCAAACGGCGCGCTGATGATCTTCTCCCCGATGCACGCCATCATGTAGCCGCCGCTGGCCGCGACCTTGTCGATGCACACGGTCAACGGCACGCCGGCTTCACGGATTCGCGCCAGTTGCGAGGATGCCAGACCGTAGCTGTGAACCATGCCGCCACCGCTTTCCAGACGCAGGACAACTTCATCTTTTGGCGTGGCCAGGGTCAACAATGCGGTGATTTCATGGCGCAGGCTTTCGGTGGCCGAGGCCTTGATGTCGCCGTCGAAATCCAGGACGAATACGCGAGGTTTGGCCTCGGGTTGGTTCTTCTGCTTTTTCGCGCTTTTCTCGGATTTGGCCTCGCCCTTGCGCAGTGCCTTGAGCTGATCCTTGTCGAGCAAAGTCTGCTCAAGGCGCTCGCGCAGGCCCTTGTAGAAATCATTGAGCTTGCTGACCTGCAACTGCCCCGCCGACTTGCGCCGGCCCTTGCTGCGCAACGCGGCAAAACTGGCGAGAACCACCAGAATGGCGATCACCAGAGTGACGGTCTTGGCCAGGAAACTGGCGTATTCGGTGAAAAACTCCACAGAGACTCCTTAAAACAATGCGTGGATGCAAAAACACACGCGGGATGGCTCCAGCATACCCATGCGTCGGCCCGGCGACCAGCCGGGAAACCTTTGGCAACAGGCCTGTAACGGGCATTTCAAACAAGCGTATGTTTTTTCATTGACAGCTACCCGTCATCCTCATAACCTCGCCACAACCTTCAACGTACCGGGATGACGCGGACGTGGGCAGCATCTACTTGATTCGACATGGCCAGGCCTCCTTTGGTGCAGACGACTATGACGTCCTGTCGCCCATCGGTGTGCGCCAGGCAGAAATCCTCGGTCAGCACCTCGCTGAACTGGGGGTCCGCTTCGATCGCTGCCTGGCGGGTGACCTGCGTCGCCAGCAACACACCGCCACCAGCGCGCTGGAACAGTTCGCTGCCAACGGCCTGCCGGTACCGACGCTGGAAACCGATTCGGCGTTCAATGAATTCGATGCCGACGCGGTCATCCGCGCCCTGCTCCCGGCGATGCTGCCGGACGAACCGGAAGCCCTCGACATCCTGCGCAACGCCGCACAAAACCGTGGCGAGTTCCAGCGCATCTTCGCCCTGATCATCGAGCGTTGGCTGGCCGGCACCTACGACACGCCGGGGCTGGAAAGCTGGCTGGGGTTCGTCGAGCGGGTCAAGGCCGGGCTGCAGCGGATCCTCGAACAGGCGGAGTCGCATCAGAAAATCGCCGTGTTCACCTCCGGCGGCACTATCACCGCCCTGCTCCACCTGATTACGCAAATGCCTGCCCGACAGGCCTTTGAATTGAACTGGCAAATCGTCAACACCTCGCTCAACCAGCTGAAGTTCCGCGGTGGCGAGGTGGCCTTGGCTTCCTTTAACAGTCATGCACACCTGCAACTGTTGAAGACACCGGAACTCATCACTTTCCGCTGAGTCCGGTTAACGTGTGAACCTTGCTGTAATCAACCAGCGCTTATTATCCAAGAAAGGATCGAACCATGACCTCCGTAGCTGATGCCGTAAAAGCAATGCAAGCCAAGTTCAACCCAGCCGCTGCTGCCGGTCTGGATCTGGTCTTCGGTTTCAACATCACCGACGAAAACAAGCAGTACTCGCTGATCATCAAAGACGGTACCTGCAATATCGAGGAAGGCGAAAACCCTGCCGCCAACTGCACGCTGGTGCTCGACAGCGAAACCCTGAAAGGCATCGTCAGCGGTGAAACCGACGGCATGCAGGCTTTCATGGGCGGCAAGCTGCGCGTTGAAGGCGACATGATGCTGTCGATGAAACTGTCCGAGCTGTTCCCTTCGTAACAGCGCCGCGCAGTACTCCGAAGAACCCGCCCCTGTGGCGGGTTTTTTGCGTTTGGTCGTCCGGCGTTTCGTCGCCGCAGAAATATTGGCTCACCGAACATTGACCTCGGTCACTGGCGGGCCAGCCGCCACTCATTACTCTCCCGGCTCCATCGAAGGCCAAGGACGGCTCACCGGGAGCCTGCGGCTGATCCCACTCAAGGAAGACCATTCATGCGATCACTCAAGATCATTCTGCTGTCGTCAGCGTTCAACGGCCTGACCCAACGCGCCTGGCTGGAGCTGCGCCAGGCCGGGCATTCGCCCAGCGTCGTGGTATTCACCGACGAAGCGTCGGTCTGCGAACAGATCGAATACAGCGGCGCCGACCTGGTGATCTGCCCGTTCCTCAAGGACCGCGTGCCCCAGGCACTGTGGAGCAACCGCGCGCGGCCGGTGGTGATTATCCATCCGGGCATCGTTGGCGATCGTGGCGCCAGTGCGCTGGACTGGGCGATCACCCAGGAGTTGTCGAGCTGGGGCGTGACCGCCCTGCAAGCCGTGGAGGAAATGGACGCCGGTCCGGTCTGGGCCACGTGTGAATTCAACCTGCCATCCGGGCTGCGCAAGTCCGAGCTGTACAACGGCCGGGTCAGCGATGCGGCAATGTGTTGCATCCGTGAAGTGGTGGAGAAGTTCGTCAACGGTTTTATCCCGGTCGAACTGGATTACGCCGACCCCAAGGTGCGCGGGCGTTTGCAGCCGAACATGAAACAGGTCGATCGTAGCTTCACCTGGCACGATTGCGCACGGTTCATCAAACGCTGCATCGACGCAGCGGATGGCCAGCCCGGCGTGCTGGCAAGTCTGGCCGGTGGGCAGTATTACGTTTACGACGCACACCTCGATTCGCGCTCGGGCATGCCCGGCGAGATTCTGGCGGTGCACGACGATGCCGTGCTGGTGGCCGCGGGGGATCAGAGCGTATGGATCGGATCGCTGCGACGCAAGCCGCAACCGGGCGAGGAAACCTTCAAGCAACCGGCCCGGCACGTGCTGATCGAGCAACTGGCCGAGGTGGCGGTGCTGGACTGGACGATTGCCAGCCAGCCGTTCAGCGATGAAGCGTATCAGCCGCTGCGTTATCGCGAGTCCGGGGTGGTCGGTGAGCTGACGTTCGAGTTCTACAACGGCGCCATGAGCACCGAACAATGCCGGCGCATGGTCGAGGCGCTGCGCTGGGCCAAGTCCCGCGACACGCAAGTGCTGCTGATCCGCGGCGGTCGCGGCAGCTTTTCCAATGGTGTGCACCTGAATGTGATTCAGGCGGCGCAGGATCCCGGCGCTGAAGCCTGGGCGAATATTCAGGCCATCGACGATGTCTGCGCCGAGCTGTTGAGTGCGCGGCAACTGGTCGTCAGCGGCGTGACCGGCAATGCCGGGGCCGGCGGCGTGATGCTCGCGCTGGCGGCGGATATCGTGTTTGCGCGGGCCGACATCGTGCTCAATCCGCACTACAAGAGCATGGGCTTGTACGGCTCGGAATACTGGACATACAGCCTGCCGCGCGCGGTGGGCCCGGCCATCGCCGAGCAACTGACCCAAGCCTGTCTGCCGGTGAGCGCCAGCCAGGCATTGCAACTGGGCATGGTCCAGGAAATCGGCCCGCGCTGCCCGGATGAGTTTTCGTTGTGGATGCTGCAACGGGCCAATGCCGTGCTGAGCGACCCGGCCTACGCCGCCGTACGCGAGCGCAAGTTGCGGGTCGACCAGGTGCTGATCGACCAATGCCGCGAAACCGAGTTGCAGGAAATGCAGGAAGACATGCTCTACAACCGCAATCAGTTCGCCGAGAAGTGCCGGCATTTCGTCTACAAGCGCAAGGCCTGCGGCACGCCGGCACGGCTGGTGGCGGATTGGGCACGGGTGCAGGAGGTCGAGTGGGTGGGTTGATTCTGCGGTAACTGGTTTTGCCCTCACCCCGACCCTCTCCTTTGGGAGAGGATCAGAGTGAGGGGCCACTCCAAACGATGACGCGGTCCCGAGGCTGCACTTACAATGCCCGCCACCTCAACCACCGGCCCGCCCATGGACATCGACCTCGCCCGCACCTTTCTGGAAATCGTCCGCCACGGCAGCCTGGCGGCGGCTGCGCAAAAGCTGTTCGTCACGCAAACGGCGATCACCGCCCGGGTGCAGAAACTCGAAAGCCAGTTGGGCAGTACGCTGTTCGTGCGTAACCG
>NZ_QAIU01000168.1:0-3226 GCF_003061205.1 Pseudomonas sp. HMWF006 | reverse complement strand
GAATAGAGTGTGACTGAGGCCGACCACTGCAACCGCCAGCAACAGGCCTTTGACCAGCGCGCCAATCACCGCCATCGCCAGGTCGAACTCGGCGAAGCCGGCGGCGGAGATCATGGTCATGCCGATCACCAGAAACATCATGATCAATGGATTGCCACCACGCAGGCCGAAGCGGAACACCAGGAACAGACCGAGGCCGATCAGCAGCACACCGCTCACCGGGTAGTAACGCAGCAACGGTACCAGCAGCAGGCCGATGCTGGTGGTGAACGCCGCCACCAGCGCCAGTGCCAACGCACCTTTCAGTGGCAGCGGGCGGGGCAGACTGGCGAGCAGCAACACCGCCAGCACTGGCGAGATAAAGGGCAGCGGCAAGGCGAAAGCATAACTGGCGGCGGTGCACAGCGCCGTGCCGAACGCCAGGCGCAACGCCCGTTGCGCCGGCACGCTGCGTTCAATAGGCATACGACAGCCAGCTCATCAAGCCGACAAACAGCCGCCCCAGCGGATTGAGCAGATTGCCCTCGGTGGGGAAGGCCATGACCTCCGCCTGGCCGCCGGCGCGGATGGCACGGCTGTCGAACAGGCGCTTTTTCGCCTCGTCACTGAACTCGATGATCACCGGGAAACGTTGCGCCGGACGCAACCAGTCGCGGCTGTTCTGGATGCTCGGCAAGGTGCCGGGCGCCGGCGTCTGGCCGACGCTGACGCCATAACCGACGCTACGCACGCGACCGTCAAGCACTTCGCCGGGCAGCGCGTCGAGGACGATCGCCACCGGGGTGCCGGGTTGCACGCGGCCGAGGTTGTTTTCGGTGAGGTCGGCGCTGATCCACACGTCGTGAATGGCGATCAGGGTCATCAGCGGGCTACCGACCGCAGTGAACTGGCCGACGTCGGTGCGCAGGTCGGTGATCAGTCCCGCCGAACGCGCGCCGATGCGGGTGTTGGCCAGATCGAGTTCCGCCTTGGCCAGTGTGGCGGCGGCGCTGAGCAGTTTGGCGTTGGTGTCGGTGTTGCCACCTTCCTGCTCCTGCGCACGCAGCACTTCGGCCCGGGCGGCGGCGACCTTGCTGACCGCCGCTTCGTGGTTGGCCCGGGACACCTCCAGAAGCCTTACGGACACCGTGCCCGGATCTTCTTTGTACAAACCTTCAAGCCGTCGATTGTCCTGCCGCGCCTTGAGTTCATCGGCCTGGGCTGCACGCAGCGATGCCTGGGCCGAAGCGATACCGGCGGTGCTGGCGCCAACTGTGCGACGGGTGTTTTCCAGATCGGCACGGGCGCGGTTGACGGCAATTTGCAGCGGCTGCGGATCGAGTTCGAAGAGGATGTCGCCGGCCTGCACGTCCTGGTTGTTGCGCACGTTGACCTTGATTACCCGGCCCGCGACTTCCGCCGCCACCGGGATCACGAACGCGCCGACCCGCGCCTGCTGGGTGTAGGGCGTGTAGCGGTCGGCCAACAAGTACCAGGTCAGGCTCAGCGCAATCACCAGCAGCACCCAGCGGATGCCTTTTTTCGCCGGATCCGGCGGCGCTTCATCACTCATGGCGGTCTACCTGCGAGGGAATCGGATAGGTCGGTTGCGGCGGCGGGGCGGTCAGCAGATCGCCCCAATCGGTGCGTTGCTGCATCTGCTGCCGGGTCGCTGGATCGGTCTGCGGCCCGGCGCTTTGCCAGCCGCCGCCGACGGCGCGGTACAGGGCGATCAGGTTACTCACGGCGTTGCTGCGGCTGACCAGATAGTTGTCCTGTAACTCCAGCAACGCACGCTGGGCGTCGAGCACCCGCTGAAAGTCTGAATAGCCTTCTCGATATTGGGTGTTGGCCAGCACCAGAGAACGCCGCGCCGCGCCTTCGGCCTCGCCGAGAATGCGTTCGCGTTCCAGCGCTTTGGTCAGGCCGCTGGCGGCGTCGTCGGCTTCGCGGGCGGCCTGGCGGACTTTGTCGCGATAGGCTTCGATCAGTTGCTGCAGGCGCGCGTCCTGCACGCGGATGTTGTTGCGGATCCGCCCGTAATCAAAGATGTTCCAGCGCAGGCTCGGGCCGCCGATCAGGTCGAGGCTGCGCGGGGTGGCGCCGAGGGTGTCGCTGGACCAGACGATGCTGCCGAGCAGGGTCAACGAGGGATAAAGGTCGGTTTCAGCCACGCCGACCAGCGCCGATTGCGCGGCAACGTTCAGCTCCGCTGCGCGCACATCGGGGCGGCGCAACAGCAGGTTGGCCGGGACATCTTGCAACACGGCGCGATCCACCAGCGGAATCAGCCCCGCTTGCTCCGCCAGGAACGCCGCGCCACCGGGCGGCTGGCCGACCAGCACCGCCAACGCATTGCGGGTGCGCAGCAACTGGTCTTCGAACGCCGGAATGCTGCTCAACGTGCCGAGGTATTGGGTTCTGGCCTGTTGCAAATCGAGTTCGGCGGTCTGGCCGCTCCGAAAGAGTTTTTCGGTGATCTCGAAATTGCGTTTTTGCTGGGCGGCGTTCTCCCGGGCGACTCGCAGCCGGGCTTCGGTGGTGCGCAGGGCAAAGTAGGTGTCGGCCACTTGCGCACGAAGCAGCACGAGGGCGTCTTCGTAATTGGCCTGGGCGGCGAAGTAGCTAGCGTCGGCGGATTCGATGGCGCGACTGAAACGACCCCAGAAATCCAGTTCCCAGCCGACATCGAACGCGGCGCTGTGCTGCCAGAAGTGCACGTCTTGCGGGTTGTTGCCGCCGGACTGGTGGCGGTCGATGTACAGGCTGTCGGCGCTGGCCTGTTGCAGTTGCGGGTAGCGACCGCTGTCGGCGATGCCCAGTTGCGCCCGGGCTTCGAGGACCCGCAGGCCGGCGATCTTCAGGCTGCTGTTGCGGGCTTCGGCGTCGCTGATCAATCGGTCGAGCACCGGATCGGCAAATACCTGCCACCACTGGCGCAGATCCGGCAGCGTGCCGCGTTCGCTGGCCTGCTCCAGTGCCGGACTTTGCCACTGCTTGCTCCAGGCCTCGGCCGGCGGCTGGAAATCCGGGCCCAGCCGCAGGCAGCCGCCAAGGCTCAGCGCACCGAGCAGCAGCAGGTGGCCGGGATGGATCAGCAGGGCTGGCGTTGCAGGCATACCGGGAGGCCCCAGTGGGAAATGTCACTGGAGCATAGACCGCAGATTGCGGGTTGATCGAAGCAATCAACTGCTACGCTTTTTCAGGCGAACTCCCCTGAACCGCCCCCGACGAAAAGGTAGGAAAC
>NZ_QAIU01000167.1:0-2452 GCF_003061205.1 Pseudomonas sp. HMWF006 | reverse complement strand
CTATTGAGAGTCCCCTTCGCGATGACGCCTCTAGATACCAAGCGCCCGCTGCAGCTCAATGATCAGGGCCAGCTGCGCCACTTCCTCTCGCTCGATGGCCTGCGCCGCGAGTTGCTGACGGAAATCCTCGACACTGCCGACTCGTTTCTCGAAGTCGGGGCCCGGGCGGTGAAGAAGGTCCCGTTGCTGCGCGGCAAGACCGTGTGCAACGTGTTCTTCGAAAACTCCACGCGCACCCGCACCACCTTCGAACTGGCGGCCCAGCGGCTGTCGGCAGACGTGATCACCCTGAACGTGTCGACCTCGTCGGCCAGCAAAGGTGAAACCCTGCTCGACACCCTGCGCAACCTCGAAGCCATGGCCGCCGACATGTTCGTCGTGCGCCACGGCGATTCCGGTGCTGCACACTTCATCGCCGAGCATGTCTGCCCACAGGTGGCGATCATCAACGGCGGCGACGGCCGTCACGCCCACCCGACCCAGGGCATGCTCGACATGCTCACCATCCGTCGGCACAAGGGCGGTTTCGAAAACCTCTCAGTGGCGATCGTCGGCGACATCCTGCACTCGCGGGTGGCACGCTCGAACATGCTCGCGCTGAAAACCCTCGGCTGCCCGGACATCCGCGTGATCGCGCCGAAGACCCTGCTGCCGATCGGCATCGAGCAGTACGGCGTGAAGGTTTACACCGACATGAACGAAGGCCTGAAGGACGTCGACGTGGTGATCATGCTGCGCCTGCAGCGTGAGCGCATGACCGGCGGCCTGCTGCCAAGCGAAGGCGAGTTCTACCGCCTGTTCGGCCTGACCACCGCGCGTCTGGCCGGGGCCAAACCCGATTGCATCGTCATGCACCCGGGGCCGATCAACCGTGGTGTAGAGATCGAATCGGCAGTGGCCGACGGCCCGCACTCGGTGATCCTCAATCAAGTCACCTACGGCATCGCCATCCGCATGGCCGTGCTGTCGATGGCCATGAGCGGGCAAACAGCGCAACGTCAATTCGAGCAGGAGAACGCCCAGTGAAGCTCAGCATTCTCGGCGCCCACGTCATCGATCCAAGCAGCGGCCTGGATCAAATCACCGATATCCACGTTGAAGCCTGCAAGATCGTCGCCCTCGGCGCTGCGCCGGCCGGTTTCACTGCCGTCGAAACCATCGACGCCCAAGGCCTGGTCGCCGCGCCCGGGCTGGTCGACCTGAACGTCGCCCTGCGCGAGCCGGGCTACAGCCGCAAAGGCAGCATTGCCAGCGAAACCCGCGCAGCGGCGGCCGGTGGCGTAACCAGCCTGTGCTGCCCGCCGAAGACCAAACCGGTGCTCGACACCTCGGCGGTGGCCGAACTGATCCTCGACCGTGCTCGCGAAGCCGGCAACACCAAGGTGTTCCCGATTGGCGCGCTGAGCAAAGGTCTGGACGGCGAACAGCTTGCCGAGCTGGTGGCGCTGCGTGACGCCGGTTGCGTCGCGTTCGGCAACGGTCTGGAGAGTTTCCGCAACACCCGCACCCTGTGCCGGGCGCTGGAATACGCGGCCACCTTCGATCTGACGGTGATTTTCAACTCGCAGGATCACGATCTGGCGGATGGCGGCCTGGCCCACGAAGGCGCGGTCGCCAGCTTCCTCGGTCTGCCGGGCATTCCGGAAACGGCGGAAACCGTGGCCCTGGCCCGCGATCTGTTGCTGGTCGAGCAGACCGGCGTGCGCGCGCACTTCAGCCAGTTGACCAGCGCTCGCGGTGTGGCTCTGATCGCCCAGGCTCAGGCCCGCGGCTTGAAGGTCACGGCGGATGTCGCGTTGTATCAACTGATCCTCACCGATGAAGCGCTGATCGACTTCAGCAGTCTCTATCACGTGCAACCGCCGCTGCGCACCCGCGCAGACCGCGACGGCCTGCGTGAGGCTGTGAAATCGGGTGTGGTATCGGCAATCTCCAGCCATCACCAGCCGCATGAACGCGACGCCAAACTGGCGCCGTTCGGCGCAACCGAGCCGGGCATCAGCAGCGTCGAGCTGCTGCTGCCGCTGGCGATGACCCTGGTCGAGGATGGTTTGCTGGATCTGCCGACCCTGCTCGCGCGCCTGAGCGCTGGGCCTGCGGACGCGCTGCGCCTGCCGGCGGGCAAACTGGCGGTGGGCGGTGCGGCGGACATCGTGCTGTTCGATCCGAAAGCTTCGACAGTCGCCGGTGAACACTGGTTGTCGAAGGGTGAGAATTGCCCGTTTGTAGGCCACACGTTGCCGGGTGTGGTTCGCTACACCTTGGTGGATGGGCGGATCAGTCACCAGGCTTGATACCGCGTCGCCCCTTTCGCGAGCAAGCTCACTCCCACAAGGATCACCGTGAACCCTGTGGGAGCGAGCTTGCTCGCGAAGCTTTACTGGAAGGCGCCTCTGCCTTCGGCATTACGCACCGAGACCTGATCATTCAGCGTCCAGAAGTCATACAGCAC
>NZ_QAIU01000166.1:0-2810 GCF_003061205.1 Pseudomonas sp. HMWF006 | reverse complement strand
CCCCCGGAGGTGTTCACCCCGGGGGATTTTTATTGCTTGTCAGATCGCCTTCGCGAGCAAGCTCGCTCCCACATAGGAATGCATTTCAAATGTGGGAGCGAGCTTGCTCGCGAAGGGAGCGACTCGGTCCAGTTTAGAGCTTGGCCGCCGGACGCCCCGGTTTCTTGGTCTGCAACAAATGCGAGAACACCGCATGCAGATCATCCGACGCGCCTTCCTCATCGAGGTTGAGCTTGCTGTCGATGTGATCCATGTGATGCATCATCAGGTCCACCGCCAGCTCACCGTTGCGCGCCTCGATGGCGTCGATCAACTGGGTGTGCTCGTCATAGGAGCAGTGCGAACGGTTGCCGCTTTCATACTGGGCAATGATCAGCGAAGTCTGCGACACCAGGCTGCGCTGGAAGCTGACCAGCGGTGCGTTCTTCGCCGCTTCGGCCAGTTTCAGGTGGAACTCGCCCGACAGCCGGATACCGGCGCCGCGATCACCACGGGAGAAGCTGTCGCGCTCGTCGTTGACCATCTGGCGCAGTTCGGCGATCTGCTCGGCGGTGGCGTGCTGCACCGCCAGTTCAGTGATCGCACGCTCCACCAGACGGCGGGCCATGAACACCTGACGCGCTTCTTCAACGCTCGGGCTGGCGACCACAGCGCCACGGTTCGGCCGCAACAGCACCACTCCTTCATGGGCCAGACGCGACAGTGCACGGCGAATGATCGTGCGGCTGACCCCGAAGATTTCCCCCAGCGCTTCTTCACTCAACTTGGTGCCGGGCGCCAGACGCTGTTCGAGGATGGCCTCGAAGATATGCGCGTAGACAATATCGTCCTGGGTTCCGCTGCGGCCGGCTTTGCCTGCTCGCGGTTGTTTCTTGAGGGGTTGCAACTGTTCGTTCATGGGCACTCGAGTCGGGAGAACTGCGGCGAATAGACCGTGACTGTAATACGGCACAGTAGGTCGCTGGCAAGTATCGCGTAAAAAACAGCGCGATTGTACACAATGGATGGTGGCAACACGACTGTATGGCCGTTTGTGACCTCGGCTGTATTGCAACGATCCGTTACGATTGAGTTTAGGCTTGATCGCAGAATCCGCCTTCAGCACACAATTCCCTGTAGGGATTGCGTCAAAGGGGACATCTTCATCTGTATAAGGAACACCGCCGTCATGAACGACGCCACCTACACCCGGCTGCGCCCTCTGGCCGACACTTCGCCCTCGGCCATCGTCGCCGGTTTTATCGCGATGATGACCGGTTACACCAGTTCACTGGTGCTGATGTTTCAGGCCGGGCAAGCGGCCGGCCTGAGCAGCGGGCAAATCTCGTCGTGGATCTGGGCGATCTCGATCGGCATGGCGGTGTGCTCCATCGGCCTGTCGCTGCGTTATCGCACGCCGATCACCATCGCCTGGTCGACCCCGGGCGCGGCCCTGCTGATCACCAGCCTGGGCGGCGTCACGTATGGCGAGGCCATCGGCGCCTACATCACCTGCGCGGTGCTGGTGACGATTTGCGGGCTGACCGGCAGCTTCGAACGCCTGGTGAAAAAGATTCCGGCTTCGCTGGCGGCGGCGTTGCTGGCAGGGATTCTGTTCAAGATCGGCAGCGAAATCTTCGTCGCCGCGCAACACCGCACCGGTCTGGTGCTGGGGATGTTCTTCACTTACCTGCTGGTCAAACGTCTGTCGCCGCGTTACGCCGTGCTCGCCGCCCTGCTGATCGGTACAGCGCTGTCCGGGTTCATGGGGCTGCTGGACTTCAGCGCTTTTCATCTGGAGGTGGCGACACCGGTGTGGACCACGCCGCACTTCTCGCTGGCGGCGACCATCAGCATTGGCATTCCGCTGTTCGTGGTGGCGATGACCTCGCAGAACATGCCCGGCATCGCCGTGCTGCGCGCCGACGGCTACAACGTGCCGGCCTCGCCACTGATCACCAGCACCGGCATCGCCTCGCTGCTGCTGGCGCCATTCGGCTCCCACGGGATCAACCTCGCGGCGATCAGCGCCGCGATCTGCACCGGGCCGCACGCCCATGAGGATCGCAACAAGCGCTACACCGCGGCGGTGTGGTGCGGGATTTTCTACGGGATTGCCGGGGTGTTTGGCGCCACATTGGCGGCGCTGTTTGCCGCGCTGCCGAAAGAACTGGTGCTGTCGATCGCCGCGCTGGCGCTGTTTGGCTCGATCATCAACGGTTTGAGCATTGCCATGACCGCGGTGAAGGAGCGTGAAGCGGGGTTGATTACCTTTATGGTCACGGCGTCGGGGCTGACACTGTTTTCCATTGGTTCGGCGTTCTGGGGAATTGTCGCGGGGGTGTTGACGTTGGTGATTTTGAATTGGCGTAAAGCTTAAGATCAAAAGCCCCTCATCGGAACGCCGCCCGCCTAGCCCTCTCCCCGAGGGAGAGGGGACTGACCGAGGTGTTTGGAAGACATACGCCGACGTGAGATACCGAGTCGAACTCAAATTTTGACAAGCCCATAAATCGGCTCCCTCTCCAGGGGGAGAGGGCTGGGGTGAGGGGTAGATTCACCACCAAACCAAAGCCGAACCCCCAAACACCAGACGAAAAAAAACGGCGACCCGAAGGTCGCCGTTTTTTTCAGTATCACTTAGCCGGGTTGATCGGCTTTTCCGGATACCAGACGTCCAGCAGCGGGCTGACAGTCATACCAGTCAGTTCGCTACGGCCTTTCAACCAGGCTTCAACAGCAGCACGCTGCTCTTCGTTCACCGAGCCACGCTTCTGCAGGCATACCAGACCGAAGTCGTCGCCACCAACGTAACCCAGACCATTGGCTTC
>NZ_QAIU01000021.1:0-1665 GCF_003061205.1 Pseudomonas sp. HMWF006 | reverse complement strand
GCCACGCGCCGTTCAAACGGTGTTGCTAAGACCTTGCGAACCCATGTGTCATGGTCCTGGCCTCCATAAATGCCTTGAAAGTCGATGAACTCAAGCTCGGTCATGGCTTGCCGATTGAAAGCGGCCAATTGCTCCCGAGTTTGTTCTCGATGTCCGCAATCAATTTGTTCAGACAGTTCTGTCAGCCGAGCGACCAAAGACTCATCCAGCGACGGGGGCATTAAATCAGGGCGAAGTCCTATTTGTTCTCTCACAGTCCATTGATTATTCTTTGAATCCCGGCAAGCCTAGAGCGGCACGCCATTCTTCGAGCATTCGGGTCATGCCTACATGCCCCGTATCGCCTCATTCTCATCAAGCACAAACTCTAGCCCGATACCCACCTCTTTCAGCACCGCAGCAGCGCGATCAATAAAGAGCTCGCCTTGCTCTGGCAGCTCATACAATCCGTTGATGCGGATGATGGGGTGCTTCCCGAGTGCATTAGGTATTTCGGTGTAGATCTCGCCGCTCTCGATGAATGCAACGTAGGTGTTGAGCTTGTCTTGAAGCAATTGCAGGTGCTCGCCTTGCTCAGCTTTTTCACCCCATTCAAGGTGGTCAGAGACATACAACACTACGTTGTCAGGCTCCAAAGTAGGGATTGCCCAGATATCGATTACCTGCGAATTCGTGATGGACATGTCTGCTCCTTCAGGGCTTGGGTCGAACGATTTCGACTCTGGTTGGTGGAATTACTGTTCCACTGGGAAAGCCCGGTTTCCCTTTGCCGACGACAACAGCGCCGCTTTCTTCAATCTCTGGATACGCTAGTTTTTGGTTGCGGGTCAGCGGCGCTGTTTCTGACGATTTGCATTCGATACAGGAGATATTGCCGTCAGCATCACGTCCTAGCATATCGAACCTGGTGCGCACTCCGCTTTTGGTCTTGGCTGTCACTTCTCTGCCCACCTCCGGTGTGTTTGCCCGTAGCTCGCGTTCCTTTTGGTCTTCGAAGGCCTTGCCTTTCTCCTTGTTCTTCTCCAACTGTGTACTGAACACAATGTAGATCGGCTCGATCCCAGAGTCAGGGAACCAGATAATCGCATCCTGGAACTCAGGAGGATGTGCAGGGTTTGCCAACACCGTGTCAGACCGTGCTGTCGGCGGATACACCCAGGCAGATGGCAACTGTGGGGCACCTTCAAGTGCAGGAATACCCAGTACACCATCACCACTTTCTGTTGGCGTCCATGTCAGGCCAATTCCGTTGCCAATGTCAGCAACGTATTTCTCGCCAACCTTCTCGCCCCTGATGACTGGAACGTTTTCCCATTCCGGTTTACCACCCGTGTAGAAGCCATAAACGTCAACGGAGCCGTCCGGCAACGTCTTCACGTTGAAACGGACACGAGAGCGGCCAGTTTCAAGTGTTGCGTACTGATCGTTCGTGTAGAAGGCGCTGTCTGGGGAAATGCGGGTGTTTGGTATCAGCATCCCAACCATGCCCGTTACGAAACCCGCAGCAACCACACTTGTTCCTGTCAGTAGACCCAGTGACAGTGACCCGCCAAGACGTTGAGCAATTGCACTGCCGTTGGCAGACCCCGCCACCAGTTGCAGTGGAGTGCCTTGTGCTGTGATTGCTGCGCCGGTGCCAAGCACAGCCCACAGTCCGTATTCGGC
>NZ_QAIU01000165.1:0-2520 GCF_003061205.1 Pseudomonas sp. HMWF006 | reverse complement strand
GATCAACGGCGGCCTGGGCAACGACATCCTCAACGGTGGCGGTGGCGATGACCTGCTGATCGGCGGCCTGGGCAACAACACCCTGACCGGCGGGCCGGGCGCGGACACCTTCCAGTACCTCAAGGGCAACAGTGGCCACGACACGATCACCGACTTCACCCCCGGCACCGACAAGCTCGACCTGTCGCAACTGCTGCAAGGTGAAAACGGCACCACCGCGTCGCTCGACGACTACCTGCACTTCACCGTCACCGGCAGCGGCGCCTCGGTGCTCACCAGCATCGACGTCAGCGCCCTGGCTGGCGCCACGCCGAACCAGACCATCGACCTGGCCGGTGTCAACCTCGCCAGCCATTACGGCGTAACGCCGGGGGCGGGCGGGGTGGTCGCTGGCGGACACGACACGGCGACGATCATCAGCGGGATGTTGAATGACCATTCGTTGAAGGTGGATACGGTGTAAGCAAAGTCCGAAACGACAAAACCCGCCGCTCCGATGATCGGGGCGGCGGGTTTTTCATGCTTTACGCCAGGGCGCTCGTCCTTGCTGACATCATGGCGGGTATCAAAAAACAGAATCTATGATTGCCCGCTATCAGAGGTCACTCCCGACGGCTGAGGCAACACGATTGTCTGCAGTGCTCCGGTATAGGGTGGCAGTTCATTGAGGGTTTCCATCGCGCCATTCACATTTGTGCTTCCTTTGCTCAGGCCGATGGTGAAGATGCCAAAATCGTTACCGATGCCATTGTCCTGGTGATTGACGATATAGAGCCTGACAGATTGACGAGCGGCAACCGTGAACGTGAGCGAGAAGTCATATTTGGTGCCGTTTTTAGGAAGTTCACGAACGACTTGCGGGCTATTCGGCAAGCTGGTGGTGAGTGCCAGAATCGGATTGACCAGATTGGTGTTGGGAAACTCGCGGATGTGACAAGCCTTCATTGTGAACGTGTAGGTGCCGGGCGCCAGCACAAAGTCCTGGTAAAAAATGGCACCCGAATAGCCTGTGGCGGGGGCTACGTCAGTGAAGTTGAAGAACGCCCTCTCGCCTGCATGGACGCGAATTGATCCGCTTCGGGCTCCCGTGTAGAGGTCCCAGCCGTTGTAAGTGCTGTCCTGAAAGTCGGTCATGTGCGAGAGGGTCAGGGTTCTCGCCGAAGACTCTGGAGTCGAGTCATTTGCTGACCTTATCGTATAACGATGGTCTCCAATATCCTGATCAGTCAGCGTACGGCTCCAGTCGCCTTGAGGGTTTACGTCGAATGTGACTATGGCAATACCATTGTCACGCAGCGTGATTGCCTGATTGGCAGTGCCCTTGCCCGTGAGCATGAGTGTGGTTGCGGTGGTGGTCGCACCGTCGGGGATTTCCGGGCCGCTGGCGGAATGACCTTTCACCGAGATGATGGTCGGATCCACCTGTTTGACGGTTCGGACGCTATAGCGGCGCACCGGAAACCCAACCGCCGTCGCCGCGTTCGCCACCCCATCAAAATTAACCTTGAACGTCACCTTCAACTCACTGCCATCTTTCAAGTCTTTCAACCAGTCCAGCGGCACCGTCCGGCTCAAGCCTGATACACCCACGCCCACTTCACCGCGAAGGTCGTCGAAGGTCACGGTCTGGTCCTGATTGTCCTTGCCTTCGTACTGCAACCACAGCCGCTCACCTTCGACGTGCGGCCATGCCGCAACGGTAAGCTGGGCGGCGGGCAGCAACAGCAGGATGTCGAGTTCATTGCCGGTCTTGCCATCAATGAGCGGCGTCGGCAAACGCGTATCGCCCTCGTTAATCTTCGACACGCTCAGGTTCAGTTCAAGCGATCGGGCAACCTCTGCATTATTGCGATTCAGGTGCCAGCGAAACACCATGGGCTTGCCTTGTCGTGCGATCAGAAAAGCCTGTGTCAGCAGGGTGTTGGTGCGTTTGTTGGCGTTGAACGGCACCAGTGGAAACTCCGGCGCACCTGCGGGTGGATTGACCTCGATCAGCTGTGCCCGATCATCGTCCAGTGCCTGGAGGTACTCGATGCGTATCGTCACGCCCTGCGGATACTCCAGTACATCGATAGGGTCGACCGCCGGCGCCACCAGAAATGGCAGTTGCAATTCGATGGGTACGAACACTTCGGTGACGTCGTATATCGTCGGATCTGAGGGGCCGTCCACTCCTCCTGCCAGGCGTTTGACGGTGTAACTTAACGCGATGGGATTGCCTTGTTCGGCGTTGATTACACTGTGCGGGATTTTGATCGACGACAGCTGTTTATCGGCTTCGTCAGGCTTTACGGTGTACGCAGGAAGAGGGACGGTATTTTGCCCCTCTACGGTGACGCTGACTTCATCGGCGGACTTCAACTGAGCTTCGGCCGCGATCACGACGGTGGCGCCATCGGTTACATCGTCCGGGTTCAATTGGTCGCCCTTGGCTTCCTTGATGACGGCTGCGGGCAATTTCGCTGATTCAGCTTGCCCCACCACAAACTCCAGCACATTGGAATAACTTGTGTCCTTGCT
>NZ_QAIU01000164.1:10106-15039 GCF_003061205.1 Pseudomonas sp. HMWF006 | reverse complement strand
ATGTGGGCAAATTATGCAGAAAACTCAACAGGGTTTGTGCTGGAGTTTGATACTGCGCATCCTTTTTTCAACGGTCGGCGATCTGACAAGGATGAGTTTTATCACCTGCGTCGAGTAGTTTATGCTGATAGGCAGCCAAGTGCCACAATGATGGACATGCCGTTTGATACTTTTGTCCTGAAAAGTAAAAGTTGGGAATACGAACAGGAATGGCGCATGCTCTTACCATTAGATGCAGCATGCAAAAGATTTAAAACCCCATCCGGTGATGATGTGTCGTTATTTGATGTCCCGGCTACGGCAATTTCAAAAGTCATTATTGGCCTTAATTCAAAAGGGCAAACAATCAGCGAGTTAGTAGGGATTTTGAAAAAGAGCAGCCATTTCGCTCACGTCGGATTAGAAAAAATTCAGAAAGGCTCCACGGGTTTTGAATTGACCAAGTTTAAAAATGAATAGCGAATCTCTACACTGAAAGCTGCCCGACGATTGCATAACTATAATTACTGCTTTTGACACAACTCGAAATGCAGCCCGCTATGGGTATCGATAGTCCAAAGTGCGAATGGCTGCTTTTGGCCGAAAGCAATCACTCGCAAGTGCCTTCTTGCTCATGCTGAAACCTTTTTGATTAGCACCTGCCGCAGATAATGGGCAATCACCACAACGGTGGCCAGGCCCTCTTAAGCATCAGTCATGCACGGGCGTTCCCTGTTCGAAGAAGTGGTTCGAATGCATCGACCAGAGAGTCAGGCAATGGTAGACAGATCCGGGGGGCTTAGTTTAGACACCGCGAAAAAAGCCCCCACACCGTGGCCAGGTGTGGGAGCCGATTGAACATAGGCTGAAAATTGCCGCACAGATACTGGCGGTTTGCTTCAATGACCGGCGCTTTGGCCTCCATCGACGTGCAGGATTTCGCCAGTGACGAAGTTGGCGCTGTCCAAGTACAGCACCGCTGCGACGATGTCTTGCACTTCGCCCATGTGGCCGACCGGATGCAGGCTGCCTAGAGCGGCGTGGCTTTCCTCTCCATGCATCGGGGTCTTGATGATGCCTGGCGATACAGCGTTAACGCGAATACCGCGCTTGGCGTACTCGATCGCCAGGGATTTGGTCGCGGCGTTCATGCCGCCTTTGGTAAGCGATGCGAGCACCGATGGCACGCCCTCGATAGCGTGATCGACCAGCGTAGTGGTGATGCTGACCACATGCCCACCCTCACCTTGTTTCTCCATCTGGGCAATCGCCTGTTGCGACATATGGAAGAAGCTGCCCATGTTGGTGGCCACGGTGTTTACATACTCTTCACGGGTATAGGCCGTGAAAGGTTTGGCCAGGAAGATCCCGGCGTTGTTCACCAGAGTGTCAATGCGGCCGAAACGCGCTACGCCTTCGCGGATGATTTTCTCGGCAGTAGCCGGATCGGCAATGTCACCTGCGACGGTCAGGATGTCCGGGTCCGATGACGGTTTGATGGAGCGAGAAGTCGCAACCACTTGATAGCCGAGTTTACGAAAACCTTCGACGATTCCTGCGCCCAGACCTTGGGATGCGCCAGTAACCACAACGACTTTTTTTGAATGGCTCATGATAATTCCTCGATAGTTTATGAAAGCTGTTTCAATGGATAAGTAGGGCCATCAGGCTGGCGCCGACTCTCGCGCCATTTGTCTGAGGATCTGTTCGTATTCCTCGACTGACTGCGATCCGGACACCAGATGACCACCGTTCAGCACCATGGCCGGGACCGAGTTGATACCGCGTTGAAGGTAAAAATCTTCTAGCTCACGGATTTCCGTGGCGAACTCGTCGGTGTCCAGTATCTGCCGGGCGCGAGCGGTGCAAAGTCCCGCTTCACCGGCCAGGCGCACCAGGGTTTCGGGGGCACTGGGGTTCTGGCCGTCGGTGAAATACGCCTTGAGCAGGATGTTCTTCAGCGCGAGCTGTTGACCGTCTTGCGCCGCCCAGAACAGCAGCCTGTGAGCATCGAAGGTGTTGTAGAAATGGCTGCGTTTTGCCAGGTCAAACTCAAAACCGATGGCTTTGCCACGGGCGATCACTGAGTCATTGCGCGAGGCAATTTGCTCGGCGCTGCGGCCATACTTGCGCATCATGTGCCTGACTGCGTGTTCACCCTCGGCGGGCATGCCCGGGTTGAGTTCGAAGGGTTTGAACGTCAGCACGACGACAACTTCGCCGGTCAGATTGGCAATGGCCTGTTGCAAGGCCGTGGCGCCAAGCGCACACCAGGGGCACACGACATCCGACACAAAGTCGACTCTGATGAGCCTCATTACTTGGGCTCCACCAGCGACTTGCGGTACTCGGTTGTGGTTATTCCAGCGTAGCCCCAGTTATCGGTATCCACTTCCTCGATCACGATATGCGTCAGGTGCGGATCCTTGTTGAGCACCGTCTCCATGGTTTTGGTGATCTCGGCGATGACCTGAGCTTTCTGTTCTTTGGTAACACCGTCACGGGTAATACGAACGCTGATGAAAGGCATGGGAGAGTCTCCAGTTCGCTCCCCATCGATATGATGAGGCGGCAAGTGGAATGAACTCTAGAAGGTTGCCTTGGATGAATAAATGCGGGTCTGGTCACTTCATTTATGACACAGTGTAATGAATTGAGTCGTTGCCAACCCTTGCAGACCATGACTCGGGCATTCCACTGTTCGGAGGCTGATTCACTAGCATCCACCTCTGCTTCATAAAACGATTCCGGTGGAACAGCTCCCTGAAATCAACTGCTCGCCACTGCATGATCGACATCGGTATGCTTTCGCGACGTTGCCCAATACTCAGTGTGATTAATATGAAGCGCCATTTTGATGACCTGCAGCTAGGAAGCATCGAGCTATTTTGCCTCGCCTCGGAAACGGGCAGTTTTACTGCAGCAGCGCAAGTAGCAGGTGTGACGCCTGCGGCAGTAAGCCGCTCGATTTTGCGACTTGAGGAGCGTTTGGGATCACGCCTGTTCGTGAGAACCACGCGCAGCATCCGGATGACTGAGCCGGGGCGAGTGTTCTACGAACAATGCCGACAAGCCCTGACTCAACTGGTGGAAGCGCAGCAAGAAGTCATGGGCGCTCAATCGACACCTTCAGGGCGGCTGCGTATCAGTCTTCCGACCACCTACGGGCATCACCGGATCTTGCCGCTTCTGCCGAAGTTTCGAGCGCTTTATCCAGACGTCAGCGTGGATATCCACTTGGGTAACCGAAATATCGACTTTGTAGCGGAGGGCTATGATCTGGCGATTCGGGTCCGGGCTCAACCTGACTCGACGCTGATTGCCCGCTTGCTCGAAGACGCACAACTGGTCGTGGTCGCGACACCTGAATACCTGACCAAAGCCGGCACCCCAACGACGCTGGATGACCTTGTCGCTCACGAGTGCATTCAATTTGAACTGCCCAGCAGCGGTCGAAGCATCTCATGGCTGTTCGACGTCGAGGGGAAACACCGTGAGATCTTCACTGAGGGTAGATATTGCTGTTCGGATGATGTGCTGGGCGGCGTTACCCTGGCCAAACACAGTGCTGGTCTGTTCCAGACTTACAAATTCATTGTCGAGCGCGAATTGGCCGATGGAAGCCTCGTCGAGGTGCTCCAGCCCTACAACGGACGCTCCAGGCCCTACACCCTTCTGTACCCCCATGGACGCTACGTTCCTCAGCGGGTCAGGGCATTCGTCGACTTTCTGCTGCAGTATCGAGCCGACTGGGCGGCGAATTGAACGAGGGAGTGTCAGCCTGCGCTGCCGATTGATCGACCATCTGGCTTGACCACTGGTGATATCGAGGGGTTCAAGCAAACCGAATTTCAAACGCGTGATTCCTGGCAGATCACCCAAATTGATTGCGAGGATCGTTGTTTGCCGGGATGTTCATCACCTGCTCGGACAGCCGTGTTGTGCCCGAACTCCTGACGCAGCGCGAACCCGGCGAACTGTTCGTGATTCGCAACGCCGGCAACATTGTGCCGGCGTAAGGCCCTGAACCGGGCGGCGTCTCGGCCAGCGTCGAATATGCGGTCGCAGTGTTCGGCGTATAGGACATCGTGATCTGCGGTCACTCGGACTGCGAGGCGATGGGCGCGATTTCACGCTGCACCTGCTTGGATCATCTTCGGCGGTAGCCAGTTGGCTACGGCACTCAGACGCCGCGAAAGAGATTAACGCCGCCCACAATTTCGACGCGCCCCGCGCAAAGCGCGACGGCCTGGTGCGCGAAAACGTGATTGCGCAACTAGCGAACCTGCGAACGCATCCTTCCGTGCACCTCGCGCTCGCAGGTTCGCCTGAATCCGCACAGCTGGGTCTACGACATCGAGGCGGGGTGCATCGCTGGTGACGATATTTCTCGCTGTGAAAAAAATCTTAGAAATGCAGGTATAAAAAAGCCCGTCAAGGGTGGACGGGCTGTGAAAAGTCATGAGATACGGTAAAAAGTTTATACCACCACAAGCATTCTGCTTGGAAACCGACACCAAAATTCACGCATAACGGGCTTCAGTTAAAGGAGCGTTTGGTCGGTACTCTTCAGATAACGAATTACCAACTCAGACTCAACTGGGACAGCCGGTGCCCATGACTTGATATTGCAGAACTTGGCGCTCGCCATGGGAATCTTCGTAGGTCATCTGCACCGGTACAGGGGCACATTCGTTGGCCAGTTCGGTGATAAAGGTAACGTGTTCGATATCCATATTTGTCGAAGAGCTGTAGGTCTCGACCGGGAGATTCGCCGCGTCCGATTTATCGGCATAAGCGTGCGCACCGAAACTGCCCAACAGTAAATCCGGTGCAATTTTCTTAAAGTTCATAATGTTCACCGTCTCGTTGAAAACCGTGTTTGTTTGCGGGTTGGAGACGATGCTAAGGGTAGGAGCGGCGAGGAAATATCGGCGGGCTGGACAAATACTGT
>NZ_QAIU01000164.1:0-10096 GCF_003061205.1 Pseudomonas sp. HMWF006 | reverse complement strand
GCTTAATCTCGTATGAATCAGAGTAATGAATGTCCTTGGCGCTTAACGATGCGTATCCCACGCCAGATTCTCATTCCCTACAGGAATGTAGCCTATAAAATTACGCCATTTTCCTTATCTCTGCCCCCGAGGTAGCGTGCTCCCAAGACAAGGAGAATCGCCATGCCCCCGACCTCGACCCGATCCGCAGACAAATTCGACACTTCCCGCGCCAACGAATACGCCAGACAAAGTCGCATCGCCCTGGCCGGTTACGATGCCTGTCACGATCTGGCTGCGTGCATGTTGGCGGCCACTTTGGGGCCGTTGCGTGGCGCCAAGGTGTTGGTGGTTGGCGCGGGCGGTACGGCGCAGGAAATCATCGCAATGGCCGCGCTTGAGCCGGACTGGCGTTTCACTGCGGTCGATCCTTCGGCACCGATGTTGGAGGCTGCGACGCAGCAGTTGCAGGCCAATGATTTGCTCGGCAGGACAGACGTGCATCTCGGGCATGTCGAGGACTTGCCGGCGCAGGCATCGTTCGACGCGGCCACATTGATCGGTGTGCTGCACCACTTGAATGGCGATGACGCCAAGCGACAGATCCTGTGCTCGGTTCAGGCCCGGCTGAAACCGGGTGCGCCGCTGATTGTGGCGGGCAATCACTACGCCTACGCCAGCCAGCCGTTATTGCTGCAAGCCTGGGGGCAGCGTTGGCGTCAGCAGGGCGCGAGTGCGGAGGAGGTGAAGGCGAAACTCGGGAAGATTTTGCAGGGCGCCGATCCGCCGCATTCCGAGGCGGCGGTTCAGGCGTTGTTGCACGAGGCCGGATTTGGTGAGGCGACGCGGTTCTTCAGCAGCCTTTTCTGGGGCGCGTGGCTGGCGTGTAAAACGCGCTGAGCGGATTGTGTTCGATCCGGTGAACGTCTTGCAAAACCTGCGATCAGGGCTTGTCAGTCGAACTTGACCTGGTCCTTGAAGATCAGTGGCCCCCAGCTTTTTTCTCGCGCCGGCACCAGCCCACACAAATCCAACTACGATCAAGCAACGACAGGCAAGGCGGTCGCTTTTCATCATGGCGAAGTCACTGGAGCGTTAGTGTTATGGACTTCATCGCTGACTTCTTGATCAACGAGCTGGCTCATCGGGTAGGTGTTTGCGTGCTGCGCCTGCTCAGTGGCGGCCGCTTCACGGGCGAAAGCGGTTTTGCCTGGGGCTGGGCCGTCGCCGTCGGTGGCCTGGTGCTGTTCGCCCCTGTTGTGGCTTTCATCGCCTGGTTGATCTACTCCGGGGGCTAATGAGGGGCGGGCGCTTATGAAGATACCCCTGCGGCAGACCCGACAGGGATCGTAATGTCAGCGATTTAATGTACCCATGACAATTCTTTGATTGTATTGATTTGCCAGTCCTACGATGAGCCTCGACCATCCGCACCGAGGCTCATCATGCACGTCGCCATCCTGACCTTTGAAGGGTTCAACGAACTCGATTCGTTCATCGCCTTCGGCATCCTCAATCGGGTGCCCGGCTGGCGCGTGTCGATTGCCAGCCCCACGGACAAGGTGCGGTCAATGAACGGACTGACCGTCGAGGCGCAGGTGTCGCTGGAGGAGGCCGGTGTCGCGGTGCTCAATCAACCGTTCGTGGCCAACGGCAATGTCGCCACCGCCGGCGGATGTCTAGCTTCGCAGTATCTGGCAGCCTGGTTCATCGCGCGCCTTGCCGGTGTGGACGCCGCGTGCGATGCGTTGCGGTACGTGGTGCCGGTGGGGGAGCAGGAGCTCTACATCACGCGGGCGCTGGCGAACATTTCGCCATTTCTATAAAACTGGCCGGGATCAGCTCTCGGTAGTTTCAACCGGTTCTACCGGCGCCTCGGCGGCCATCTTCAAGCGATCGGCCTTGCTGATGTACTTGGGCTTTTTCGGTGCCAGTTTGGCGCTGGCCTTTTTGGCCTTTTCCTTGAACAACTGCTGAAGTTTCTTTTGACGATTCATGGGGCTACCCGGCTTGTAAGTTTGAGTATCGACTAGCGAAGGGCGTAGACGTGCCACGTTTGCCCTTGCGCTGAAAAAGGGTGGGATCCTGACGTATACGGCGGGTTCAGGCAATGTCGAATCCTCACCGAATCCATTCGTGTGTCAATCACCCCCGACAATGCAGTGGCTTGCAGAATCAAACCACTCGAAAGGATCCATCCGCACATTGCGCAGGCCCACTGTTTCCAGGTGCGCGGCGTACAGCGGTTCGGCAAAGTAATTGATCAGGATGGAACGTCGGCGCAAGCCCGCCACGTTGCAACTGCCAGCATGCAGCAGGTCCACGTCGAACAGCAGAATATCGCCGGCGCTGCCGGAAAGCTGCACGGCTTTCGACTCATCGTTAGCGTCGAGTGGCGGTTCTCCAGGCAGGGGGCGATGGCTGGCGGGGACGATGCGCGTAGCACCGTTCTGTGGGCCGTAATCGTCGAAAAACGCCAGGGCAACCACGCTGTCGCCGGGTCGTTGCGCCGACAGGTCGCGGTGCAAGGGTTGATGTCCGCCACCCGGAAGGGGTTCACGACCTTCCACCTGCGCAAGGAAGAAGCGTTCGCCGATCAGTTCGCCTACCACTTCCAGCACCTGTGGCAAACGGCACACCGCGCGCACCTTCGGGTCATCATCGAGCAGCGAGTGACGCCAGTCCTGACCACGGGGCACCGGCCACTGATCGGACGGCAGGACACCTGCATCGAACACACGGCGCAACTCATCCAGCCATTCGGCGGGTATGGCGTGGCGGAGCAGGGCGTAGCCATTCAAAAGGGATGCCTGTGCAGGCGGCGATCTTTTGCTCTGAACACGGCTGCGGTCGGTCATGGCGTCCTCGATGCTGTGCAATCGTCCGGGGTGGTACCAATGTGGATCATGGCGGCACTTACCGTGTGGTCGTTGCCATAAGCCCAATCAAGGGGCCCGCCATACGCCACCAGATCATAGATCTCGCTCTCACCCAGTACGCGGCCATTACGAAGGTCATACAGGCGAAAAAACGCCGGGCTCTCCCAGGAGACAAACCAGCTGCGCTCCATCGCATCGTCCGGCGGCGTCTGTGGATGAAGAAAACCCGGCAACACCCAGAACGGCCGAAACGTCTGGACCTGAAAGCAACCGTCGGGGCTGATGCTAGCGGTGCCGTAGGGCTTGGCCAGCGCTTTTTCCCACCACTCGGACGCTGTCCATAGTGCTACGTAGAAGACCAGCAGGCCGAGGACAATCGAGACGATTCGCTGTTGACGTGTCATGACAAGCGCATACCCATTTCTACCGCACGGCGCTCGAAACCAAACTCCGCGTACATCCGCGCCGCCCGTTCATTGAACGGCCAGACCGTCAGGCGCAAGTCCTGCGCATCGTGCGCAAGGGCCCAATCCTTGATGCGCTGGATCAGTGCGCGGCCAATGCCTTTACCCCAGAACCGTTCGGCGACACACACGGAGCCGATGCGCACGACATTCTGCGGCTGCATTAACGGCCCGACGCTGGCCGACAGGCTGGCGGTAATGAACGCCACGACCTGGTCGCCCGCGCTGGCGAGCCACACGACCTGGCCCGGCTTCTCGAAAACGCCGGACCAGTGCGGCAAGTCGCGAGAGAAATCTTCGGTCGCAGCCGCGTAAATGTCCGGGCGGGCGGCGTGGTGCACGGCGTTGAGCAGTTGACCCAGTTCGCATATCGCCAAGGCATCGTCAGCCGTGGCGGTGCGGTAGGTGATGGTTGCTTCCATGATGGTTGAACGCTCCTTGTGTGGGGGACGTGTAGTGCTGATGACTTCCGTTTCGAGTTGCGAATGCTGAAAGCTGAAATGAATGCCTGGAGAATTGGACTGCCGCGCCCATCAGAATCGGCCGGGGCGGCAGTTGCCAAGGTCGACTGAGGCAATGCCGCTGACAATCTCTTCACTGGCGAGGCGCCCGACGATCGCCGCCAGGGTCACACCGGGATGCATTGCGCAAACATACACTCCGCCCACCGTCGGTAGATAGCCGACAACGGGGACGCCGTCGACAGGCACGGGCCGCAAGCCGACGCATGCGCTTTGCAGTTCAATGGAGGTTACCCCGTGCAGTTCGTGTTGAATGACTTGTGCGGTTCGCCGCGCGATCTCGTCCGGTTGATTGTGCGGGGCATTTCCCAAGTAGTCTTCCGCTGCCAACAACGCCCCGTCTGCACCTTGCCGCACTTCCATCTCGGGGCTGGAGATGATGCCGTTCAACCGATCCGGTTGAGTCTTGAAGCGGATGAAAATGGCCGGGGAGGCGTCTATCGGCAGTGAAACGTCGAGCATCTCTGCCAGCTGCACGGTGCCCGTTCCGGCTGCCAGAACGATCACGTCAGCAGCCAAGGGCCCCGCCGTCGTCTCAATGCCCGTAACGTCTGCGCCGCTGAAGGTGAAGCCGCTTACGCGTGTCTGCGTAAACACTGTTGCGCCGTGGGCCTGTGCCCCGACAACCAATGCGCGGGTGGTCTGTACCGCATCGAGGGCGCCTTCTTCGGCGTTATACGATGCTTGGCGTGGAGGGTGGCGCAAGTTCGGCTCGCGTTCGAGGATCTCGGCGCGTGACAGCCATGTCGGCGAAGAGGGCTCGTCCTCTGCGCCGGTACCCCAGGACAATGCCCCTGACCAGCGTATCTGCAATTCAGGCAGCTCCGCTTCCAGCCGGCGATAGTCTTCGATGGCCGCGCCACGCAATCGGGCGATCGGATCGTTCCCGGCATGGGCCGTATTGATCCAGGCGAACGAGCGCCCCGTGACCCCCGAGGCGGGTTCTGCGGCCTCGACCAGCGTCACCTGTGCACCCTTGCGTGCAAGGTGATACGCCAGCGAAGCGCCCACAATACCCGCGCCGACCACCACCACGCGCTTGCCTGTCCTGTCACCCATACCAACCTCCCTGTTGTTGACCGGCACACGGTACTACATCCCGACGAAGGCGTGACTGGCGTCCACAAAAAAGCCCGACTGATGCCGGGCTTCCCTTCATTCGCAAGGCCTTACGCTGCCACGTCCTTCCTGCAACAGGTCTTCATGGCTTGCATTTGCACGCCGGGTTCTTCGAGTTTGTCCTTGCCCGGCAACTGATCAGCAGAAGACTAAGATGCCGACCGCTGAGTGATTTGTTTCGGCCCCGCCAGCGCCCAGGCAATCAGGCCGAACAACGGCACAAACACGATCAGCACGATCCACACGCCTTTGTTGCTGGATTTTCCCTCGCTTTTGCGCACCCGGGTGATGGCCCAAAGTTCGATGAGCAGAAGAACTGCCGCCAGTACGATCCACACGGTTTCGATTTGCATTGGCTACCTCCTGATGGTCTTAGGGTTAGGTGACCGGTGCGGTGGCGGGTTCATTTATTTTTTTGCAGGGCTTTGAGCTGTCGGGCCAGTTCGAGTGCCACGCGACCGCTGGCTACGGTGGGCAACAGCTGGGTGAAGGGGATAACGATCAGGCGGTTTTCGCGCACCGCACGCAGTTGCGACAGCACCGGGTCGTGGGTCAACAGGTAGCGCTTGCGGCTGGCGGGCGACCAGTCGGCATCGGCCAGCAGAATCACGTCCGGGTCGCTGACCAGCAGGGTTTCGCGGCTCACGGTGACCCGGTATTGATTGATCTCGGCGAACAGGTTTTTCGCGCCCGCAGCGTCCAGCAACGTGCTGACAAAACCGCGCCGTCCTTCGCTGTCGAGGCCTTTGACTTCGCTGTCCAGGTAAAACACTGACAGCGGTTTCTGCGTGCCGGCCACGGCTCGGGCATTGGCGAGGTCGGCCTCCATCGCGGCCAGCAGTGCCTTGGCTTCCGGTTGTTTGTGCAGCAACGCGCCGAGGTTCAGCAGGTCATTGCGCACATGCCCGAAGTAATCCAGCGAATGCCCGTTGCACGCCGATTCCAGCAGGTAGGAACCGATGCCGTTGCGCGCCAGCGCCGAGCGTGAAGTGACGCCGTCACCGAAGGCTGTGGCGAACCCACCGATCACCAGATCCGGCTGTTGCGCGTACAACACTTCGCTGGATGGGTACTGACGTGCGATCACTGGCACGCCGAAATACGCGGTCGGGCGCTGGCCGGCATCGGTGTCGTCCAGATACGCGACGCCCACCAGCGATGATCCGGCATCAAGCGCCAGCACGAGGTCAGCTGCGTGCTGATTCAGCGCGACGATGCGCGCGGGCGGCGAAGCGGAAACCTGCCAGTGCTCGCCGCAGTTGCGCACGTTGTCAGCCATAGCCGCCGATGAGCAGAACAGGGCGCCCAGTGCACACCACAAGAGCTTCATGTGCGCCCCCGGATCAGCAAATCCTCGACTACTTCACCGCCCAGCAGATGCACCTCGACCAGGCGCTGCACCTCCTGCCGGTTATGCACGCCGTACCAGAAGCGTTCCGGATACACCGTCACGATCGGCCCGAGATTGCACGGAAACTGGCAATGAGTGCGGGTCAGTAACACGCCGCCCGGCGTCTCGATGCGATCGTGCGCCAGCAGATGCCGGCGCAGGCTTTTCCATAACTGCAAGGCGCCGCGCTGAGTACAGCGCGGGCCGGTGCAGAGGAACACATGGCGCGCGTGATCGGGCACTTGCGACCAGTCCGGATGAGTATCGACGCCGTCGACCTTGGTGATTTCACTCATCAGAAGCGGTACGTGTAGCGAATTTCAGAGGTGAACGGCCGGCCGAGATTATCGACATTGTTCGAACGGCTGGTGACGTAATCGCGGTCGAACAGGTTTTCCATCAGCAGGCTTACACGGTGCTGATGCGCGTGGTCGAGGTAGCGATAAGCATCGGCATCGACCACCGAATAGTTGCCGTACTGCACCTGCTTCGAACTCTTGATATCGCGTATGTAGCGGATCGCACCCCCGGCCCCCCACATACGATTTTCCGACTCATAACCCACCCTTGAGCGGGCGAAGAACCCCGGGATGTCGTTGATGCTCACGCCGCTGCGCGACTCGGTGAGATTGCGCGTCAGGTCCGCTTGCAGGCTCCATCGCTGGGTGAGCACCAGTTTCGCGTCGGCCTCGAAACCGCGCATGCGGATCTGCCCCTCACCGTTGACCCACTGCATGCCGTCGAGGGTGATCAGGTCGTCGATCTTGCGTTTGAACAGGCTGACGCTGGCGCTGAATTCGCGCTCGAGCAGAAAGCCCTGGTAGTCGACACCGAGTTCGGCGTTGCGGCTTTTCTCCGGCTTGAGGTTGCGGTTGCCGATCTCGTCGCCCGGCTCGTTGACGAACAACTGCTCGGCATTCGGCAGTTTGTAGGCGCTGCCGTACTGACCGCGCACGGCCCAGTTATCGTTGAGGTCGTACAGTGAGGTGAGCATGCCGACCGTGGCGCCATCGCCGCCGCTCATGGCTTCGTGACGAATGCCGAGGCTCGGGTGCCAGTCGGGCAGGGCGGCGATCTGCGGGCGCAACTGCGTGTAGATCGCGTGGGCTTCGGCCTTGTCGTTGTCGATGACCAGCACATCGTCCTGACCCTTGAACCACTGGTTGTCGGTGCCGAACACCAGCACATGGCCGCCGGGCAATTGCGCCTTGCCTTCGGCCTGTACGCCCCAATCGGTGAAGCCCCAGTAGTCGTTGTGGTTGATGACCTTGGTACCGCCGCCATCCACGTTGTTGACGCGGGTGTAGCGGGTGTCCCAGTCGTTGATGTGGCCTTTGACGAAGTAGCTCACGCGCTCGTTGACGGTCTGTTCAAAGGTCGCCGTGGCGATCTGCTGCACACGGTCGTTGGTGGTGTTGTGGTTGTTCAGCGGGCGGGCGAAATCGAGGTTGGCGTCGGCGTACTGATAGAACAGTTCCAGCCGCGCGTCATCGGCGAACGATTGAATCGCCTTGCCGCCGAAGGTGGTGACTTCGTAGGCACGGTTCTTCTCGCTGACGTTCTTCATGTCGCGGTTGCGATACGGCTGGTAACCGTCGGAGACGTTGTGGCTGGCATAGGCGAGCAAACCCAGTTCGCCGAAACCGTTGCTGAAGATGTTTTCGACCCGGACGTCTTCGGTCGTGCCGCCAAAGCTGTCCACGCCCAGATTCACTTCGCCGGCGGCTTTGCGCGATTGCGGGCTGCGGGTGACGATGTTAATCACCCCCGAGACCGCCTGGGTGCCGAACAGCAGGCTTTGCCCGCCCTTGAGCACTTCGATGCGTTCGATGGCGTTGGCCGGTAGGGTGTCCAGGTACAGGCCGCCGTACAGACGATTGTTCAGGCGCACACCGTCGAGCAGGATCAGCGTGTCGTCGTTACGGCCGCCGAGCAACGAATAGGTGCCGTAGTCGAACGGGCCGTTTTTCGGCGCCACGTACAGGCCGGGAATGAACATCTGCAGGACGCGGCTGACATCGGCACCGGGGCCGGCACGTTCGATTTGTTCGCGGGAAACCCTCTCGATTTTGCTGCCGTACTGCGCCATGTCGGCGACGGTGGTGGATTCCACTGACGGCGCGGAAACGATTTGCTGATCGAGTTGCAGTGGCGTGTCGTCGGCCAGCAGCAAAGGGCTGAACAGGCAGCCGAACAGCAGGGTTGGTGCAGAAGTGTTGAAAGGTCGAATCATTGTCTTCTCGAAAAGGATCTTCGCAGAAGAGCATGCAGGAGAAGGCATCGCGCACAGCCAATACCGGCCCATGCCCGCCCACCGCAGGATTTTGCCAAACGCATTTCAGGCCGGTCTCCGGGCTCGCGCGTATCGAGGCTTTCACCTTCCCATGGCCGTCTGGCCACAGTGGTCTGTCGAAAGCATCACGCGCCTACCGTTGCGGGGGCAGCACCGGACTTGTTCGCAATGAACGTACCGGTTTCCCGTTTCACCCCAAGCACGGCGGCAGGGGGCACCTGAAACAGGCCCGCATCTGAACACTCGCAACACCGTTCGTCAACTTTTGGCGGGACTTCTGCTCACATCGGTTTCAGCGCCGCAAACTGGCTGCTCAGCCACGTATAGAGCTGTGACACGGCCGGGGTGATCTGCTTGCGATGCGGGCATACCAGGCTCAACGGCGAGGTCTCGCCGGGTTGCTCCGGCAGCAATACAAGCAGGCGACCTGACGCGATGTCGGCGCTGACATCCAGCCAGGATTTGTAGGCGATCCCTTCGCCGTCCAGCGCCCAGCGCCGCACCACGTCGGCGTCGTCGCTGAACAGCGGCCCCGAGACTTGCACGGTCTGATTGCCCAGGTTCCATTTGTCGTAGACCCGGCCAGTCTGCAAATAGAGCAGGCACTGATGATCCAGCAGTTCATCCGGGGTCTGCGGCTGGCCGTGGCGTTGCACGTATTCAGGCGAGGCGACCAGCACCCGCCGGTTCCACGGTGCCAGCGGCAGCGCTACGTAGTTGGCATCCACGTTGGCGCCATAACGAATCGCCACGTCCACCGGGTCGCGAAACAGATCGACCATCTGATCCGACAGCACCAATCGCAAGGTCAGCTCCGGGTGCTGGCGGCGGAACTGCGTCAGCCACGGCAGCAGGATATTGCGTCCCAGATCCGACGGCGCAGTGACTTGCAACACGCCGCGCAGGGTGGCGTTTTCCCCCCGCAAATTGTCCTCGCCCTGCTTGAGGGCTTCGAGCACCGCGTGGGCGGTGGGCAAGTACTGCTCGCCTTCGGCGGTCAGGCGCAGGCTGCGGGTGGTGCGGGCGAACAGGCGCACATCCAGTTCGCGTTCCAGCCGCTTGATCGCGGCAGCGACCTGGCCGGGCAGTAAATCAGCCTCCAGCGCAGCAGCGGTAAAACTGCCCAGCGCGGCGCTGCGGGTGAATAAACCGAGATCGTCGATGCGGATCATTTTCACGCCTGCAGTGAAAGTGTTGGCGCATTCTGCCGGTTTTTCTTTGCCCGAGGGAAGCCGAAGATGGCGGCCAGTGACTGCCACAGCCCTTCAGAATCAGAGATCCCATGAAAGCCATCACCTTTACCCAACACGCCTTGCCCATCGAAGATCCGCAATCGTTGCAGGACACCGACATCCCCGAGCCCACGCCTGGCCCGCGAGACCTGCTGGTGGAAGTGCGCGCAGTGGCGGTCAACCCGGTCGATACCAAAGTCCGCGCCGGCACTTTCACCA
>NZ_QAIU01000163.1:548-1181 GCF_003061205.1 Pseudomonas sp. HMWF006 | reverse complement strand
CGCCTGGCTGGTAGAAAGCACCAATAACCTGTACATGCCGGCGTATTACCTGATGGTCATTGCCGTGATCGGCCTGATCACTGGCGTCACCATGAAGGAAACCGCCAACCAGCCGTTGCGTGGCGCTGCGCCGGCGGCTTCCGATCTTGAGGAAGCCAAAGAGCTGCTGCAGGAGCATCACGATAATATCGAGCAGAAAATTGAAGATATCGACGCGCAAATTGCGGAGCTGGAGGACAAGCGCAAGTTGCTGGTGCAGCAGCATCCGCGTATCAACGAATGAGTTGAATTAATTCCTCTTGTGGCGAGGGAGCTTGTCGAATTGTCGTCCGTCCCGCTGGGGGGCGGAGCGGCCTTTCTTTCAAAAGCAAGGGCCTGCTGCGCAGTGCAGCGGAAGTAAGCGCCCTCGCCACAGGGTTGAGCTATTCAGTTCACCAACATGCCGTGACACATCAAACTCAAAACGCTGCGCATATGCCGCGCATGCGCCTCTCTGTCCGGCGTCGCCTCGGTCGCCAGGCGAATAAACGCGACATTCGCATACTGGTTAAACAGCGTCGCCGCGACATTTATGTCGATGGATTCGCGAATTTTACCGACGCGCTGAAAATGCATCAGCAATGCCTTGGTCTC
>NZ_QAIU01000163.1:0-538 GCF_003061205.1 Pseudomonas sp. HMWF006 | reverse complement strand
GAACAGGAACGGCGCCAGTTCCCGCCATAGCGAAGCCGGCATCGCTTGCAGCTGGTAGTGAGTCATCAGGCCCTCGAACTCGCACAGCACCTCCAGTGGATCACTGTCGTCATCCAGATTGGCCCGCGCCTCGCGCATGGCCTGCTCGTCCGGTTGCTTGAGCAGCGCCAGCAGAATCTCCTGCTTACCGCCGAAATAGTTGACCACGGTCGGCGCGGACACGCCGGCCTGAACAGCGATCTGGTCGAGGGTGGTGGCGGCGAAACCATTGCTTTTGAACAGTTCCAGCGCCGCCGTTGCGATGACTTCCCTGCGCTGTTCCTTTTGCCGCTCTCTGAGTCCGCTCATGTTGCCTCTGTTGATCCTTGCCAATGGCCCTCAGCCTACGGATATCTTTTTTCACCGACAAATATTTTCTTTACAAAAATATTTTTAAGTGACAAAACTTTACCCGTGCACCGCTGGAATGAACGCACCCACTCGTCCCGTTTATCTGGAGATCCGCCATGTCCGCCGAATTCGATCCTGCCCGCAGCAC
>NZ_QAIU01000162.1:0-24124 GCF_003061205.1 Pseudomonas sp. HMWF006 | reverse complement strand
GTGCATCACCAGCCCTTCGGTGTCGAAGGCCTTGGCCGGTTTCGGCGCCTGCTGGCCGTAATAGAGTTCGGCGTACACGTCATCCTCGATCAGCGGCACCTGATGTCGGCGCAGCAGTTCCACCAGTTCCTGTTTCTTCGCCTCGGGCATGGTTGCTCCCATCGGGTTCTGGAAACTGGTCATGCACCAGCAGGCCTTGATCGGATGTCGCTCCAGCGTCTGTGCAAGCACGCCGAGGTCGATACCGTCGCGTGGGTGCACGGGAATTTCCACCGCTTTGAGTTTCAGCCGCTCCAGCACTTGCAGGCTGGCATAAAACGCCGGGGCCTCGATGGCGACCAGGTCGCCTGGCTCGGTCACCGCTTGCAGGCACAGGTTCAGCGCTTCCAGGGCGCCGTTGGTGATCAGCAGTTCTTCCATCGGCAGCATCAGTCCGCCGACCATGTAGCGCAGGGCGATCTGCCGGCGCAGTTGCGGGTTGCCCGGCGACATGTCGGTGACCACCATGCGCGGGTCCATTTCCCGGGCGGCGCTGGCCAGTGACCGCGACAGGCGTTGCAGCGGGAACAGCGTCGGGCTGGGGAACGCCGAGCCGAAGGGCACGGTGCTCGGGTCCTTGATCGATTCGAGCACCGAGAACACCAGCTCGCTGACGTCGACTTCGGTGGAGTCGTTGACATGGCTGCTGATCACCGGCTCCGAGAACGGGCTCGGCGCATGGGTGTTGACGAAGTAGCCGGAACGCGGCCGGGCGCGGATCAGGCCGCGGCGTTCCAGCAGGTAATAAGCCTGGAACACCGTGGATGGGCTGACCCCGTAGGTCTGGCTCGCGTAGCGCACCGACGGCACCCGCTGGCCGGGGCCTAGGACGCCGGAGCGGATCAGTTCAGCGATGTCGTCGGCGAATTTTTCGTAGCGTTTCATCGAGGAGCCTTGGTGCTGGTTGATGATGAGGTGTGTCAGGAGAACTGCCCCTCACCCTAACCCTCTCCCAGAGGGAGAGGGGACTGAATGGGGGGATGCTTGCGAACTACACCGACCTGAAAGTGCTTTGCTGAATCCACAATCGACTCAGCCTGAAAAGTGCTTTGCTGAATCCATAATCGACTCGGTCTGTCAGGTCGATGTATAGCGACAGACACCTCGGTCGGCTCCCTCTCCCTCCGGGAGAGGGCTGGGGTGAGGGGAAAGGATTCTAACGGCTCAACGATTCATCGGCGCCACAAACCTGCTTTTCGCCACGCTATAAATCTCGGGCTCATCGCTGTCGGCAATCTTGAAACTCAAGGTCTGTGAACTGCTGGCCGGACGCTCCGTGGTCATCGCCACCGACACCGGCACATCAACAATCTCGCCCGGCGCCAGGCTCAGTTCGGTCTTGCCTTGCAACTGGAAACCGTCGCCATCGACCAGGCTCAGGTTGTAGGCCTGCCGCTGCTGGGTCTTGTTGATGACCTTGAGGGTGTAGATGTTCTCGATCTGGCCCTGGCCGTTCTCACGGAACAGCCCGCGATCCTTGGTCACGTCCAGCGACACCATCGGCCGTTCGACCAGCGCCATGGCCAGCGCGCCGATCATCACCAGCAGCACCGCGACATAGCCGATCAGACGCGGACGCAGCAAATGGGTCTTGCCCCCCTGCAATTCCCGTTCGGAACTGTAGCGGATCAAACCGCGCGGGTAGTTCATTTTGTCCATGATCGAATCGCAGGCGTCGATGCACGCTGCGCAACCGATGCACTCCATCTGCAGGCCATCGCGGATGTCGATGCCAGTCGGGCAAACCTGCACGCACAACTGGCAGTCGATGCAGTCACCGAGGCCGGCCTCGGCGGGTTTCACCTCGCGCTTGCGCGGGCCACGGTTTTCGCCACGGGCCACGTCGTACGAAATCGCCAGGGTGTCCTTGTCGAACATCACGCTCTGGAACCGCGCATACGGGCACATGTGCATGCACACCGCTTCCCGCAGCCAGCCGGCATTGATGTAGGTGGCAGCGGTGAAGAACAGCACCCAGAACAGGCTGACGCCACCGATGTGCAAGGTCAGCAGTTCTTCGGCCAGCGGCCGGATCGGGGTGAAGTAGCCGACAAAGGTCAGTCCGGTCATCACGCTGATCGCCAGCCACAACGTGTGCTTGGCGGCGCGTCGGGCCAGTTTGTTCAGGCTCCACGGCGCTGCTTGCAGCTTGATCCGCTGGTTGCGTTCGCCTTCGGTGATTTTCTCGCACCACATGAAAATCCACGTCCACGAACTCTGTGGGCAGGTGTAACCGCACCAGACCCGCCCGGCGAACACGGTGATGGCGAACAGGCCGAACGCGGCAATGATCAGCAACGCCGAGAGCAGGATGAAATCCTGCGGCCAGAAGGTCGCGCCGAAGATATGGAATTTGCTTTCGGAAAGATCCCAGAGCACGGCCTGACGACCGCCCCAGTTCAGCCACACGGTGCCGAAGAACAGCAGAAACAGAAACCCCGCGCCGCTCATGCGCAACGTGCGGAACAGGCCAGTGAAGCTGCGGGTGTGAATCTGCTTGTCAGTGGAGCCGGCCTTCGCCTTCATCGGGCGACCCGGTACATTTTTTATAGTGGGGCTTGCTTCTACGGTTCGGACGGGAATTTGTTCGCTCATGGTCATTCGCTCATCAGCCTCCATCAGGCCAGCGCACTATGAGCGTCGATCTGTTTGCATAACAGACTCAGGTATTTCAATAAAAAGCGGATCAGATGAGATTCTGTGCAACGCCTGCGACAACTTGAAGCAGCCCGCAAACAAAGGCGCAAACGCCTATATCAGACGTTTGCGCGAGGTGTTGATCAAGGTCAGTCAAATCACCGAACCACTCTCGTCAGCCTTCAAGTGCTTGCGACCGTCTCTGGCGCCTGCAACGGTCAATTCGTCGGCTTCTGCTTCGGTGATGTACACGCGCCGGCCCTCTATTTCCACGAACGACATGGCTTTGTCGCTGTCCGTGCGGACTTCCAGGGTGTCGCAAATGCGGATTTCTTCGCCATTCTCGACCGTGAAAAAACACACTTTTTGTTCGGGATTGGATTCATCGACTCGAAGGGGCATGAGGGCAGTCCTTTTTTCAGGGGGGTCTGAAAGGTTAGGGCACAGGCTTCGCCGATCGTTCTGCGCAACTGATTAATGGTCGCCGCTGTCCATCGTTTATACAGCCAATAACAAGGACTCCCTATGAACGCGTGGTGGCATGAAGTGTGGGAAACCCTGCAGGCGGAATTCGCCGACATCGGTGATGCGTCGCAGTTGACGCGGATCACCGTGCGTCTGCTGATGGCAGCGATTCTTGGGGGCATCCTCGGTTTCGAGCGCGAACACAAGGGCAAGGCTGCCGGGGTGCGCACGCACATGCTGGTGGCGCTCGGTGCGGCGCTGTTCGTGCTGGTGCCGCAGACGTCCGGCGCTGAATCTGACGCGATGAGTCGAGTGCTGCAAGGGGTGATTGCCGGGATCGGTTTTCTCGGTGCCGGCACCATCCTGAAAAACCGCGAAGGTGATGAAGGCCACGTGAAGGGCCTGACGACGGCGGCGGGGTTGTGGATGACCGCAGCCATTGGTGTGGCAACCGGGTTGGGCAGAGAGGCGACGGCGCTGTTCAGTACGTTGCTGGCGTTGGGGATCTTCAGCGTGATGCCGCGAATTGTCCGAGTGTTCGAAAAGGACGATGAGCAGAACAGACACCTGTAGGAGCTGCCGAAGGCTGCTCCTACATGAGCCATATCAGCGCGCAGGGAAGAGTCAGACGATAACCGGTGGCATCGTCGTCGGCGGTTCTTCCTTGGCCGGTGGCGTGGTGCCTGGCGGTTCCTGCTCGGGCACCGGTTGCGGTTCTGTCTCCGGCAGGGTGGGTTTGTCGATGTTCGGATCAGGCGTTTCGGCCGGGATCGGGATGTTCATCAGGGGGACCTCCGTGTGGCACATGGCGTGAGAAGTGCTTAAGTGGATTGACCACCTTGCGGCGAAAACGATCCGCTTTTTCGCACAGGCAAATCACTGTGAACTTTTCCCGGCGCCAGTCGCTCGGAACCTAGGTGAGTTCATTCCGGGGCAGGCGCTTTGTCGCGCACGCTGATCCGGCACAAGAGCGTCCTTGGGGCGTTAAGGAGAGATGCTCGATGACTGCTGAAAAACCTTCAGAGCTGAGCTACAACCCGCACATGCCGCTGTCGCAGGCGTTGCTGTTGCCGCGCATCGTTATCGAAAACACCATGCCGACCCTCGATGGCGGGCAGTTCGCCGTGAAGTCGATTGCCGGTCGTGAGGTGGTGGTTACCAGCAAGGTCTTCGCCGATGGCCACGACAAGCTGGCGGTGCGCATCCGCTGGCGCGAGGAAGGCGAGGACACGTGGCAAAGCGAAGTCATGGCCGATCAGGGCAATAACGGCTGGCGCGGCCAGTTCCGGCCCGAGCATCAGGGCCGCTATCTGTATTGCATCGAAGCGTGGATCGATCATTTCGCCAGTTTTCAGTACGAACTGGAGAAGAAGCATACCGCCGCGGTGCCCGTCTCCCTGGAGCTGCAGGAAGGCCGGAGCATGGTGCAACAAGCCGCCGAACGCAGCGAAGGCCAGCTCAGCGAACAGCTGGCCGCGTTGCACCATGAATTGTCCGGGTTGCTCGAAACCGAGCAGGTCGCGCTGTTTCTGCACTCGCGCAGTGCGCAACTGATGGCGCAGGCCGATCACCGCGCCTACCTGAGCGTCAGTCCCGAGTTCCCCGTGGACGTCGAACGCGAGCTGGCCGAGTTTGCCAGTTGGTACGAGCTGTTTCCCCGCTCGATCACCGACGATCCCGCTCGCCACGGCACCTTTAATGATGTGCACGCACGATTGCCGATGATTCAGGACATGGGCTTCGACGTGCTGTACTTCACGCCGATCCATCCGATCGGCCGCGCTCACCGCAAGGGCCGCAACAATTCCCTGACGGCAGCCCCGGATGATCCGGGCAGCCCTTATGCCATCGGCAGCGAGGAGGGCGGTCACGAGGCGATTCACTCGCAACTTGGCACCCGTGAGGACTTCCGCCGCCTGGTCGCTGCTGCCGCCGATCATGGCCTGGAAATCGCCCTCGACTTCGCTATCCAGTGTTCCCAGGATCACCCTTGGCTCAAACAGCATCCGGGCTGGTTCAACTGGCGTCCGGACGGCACGATCAAATACGCGGAAAACCCGCCGAAGAAATACCAGGACATCGTCAACGTCGACTTCTATGCGCCGGACGCGATTCCGAGCCTGTGGGTCGAATTGCGCGACATTGTCGTTGGCTGGGTCGAGGAGGGCGTGAAGATCTTCCGTGTCGACAACCCGCACACCAAACCATTGCCCTTCTGGCAATGGCTGATTGCCGACGTGCGCGCGCTGTACCCGGAAGTAATCTTCCTCGCCGAAGCCTTCACCACGCCGGCGATGATGGCGCGCCTGGGCAAGGTCGGTTACACCCAGAGCTACACCTACTTCACCTGGCGCAACACCAAGGCTGAGCTGGCCACGTATTTCACCGAACTGAATGAATCGCCGTGGCGCGAGTGCTACCGGCCGAATTTTTTCGTCAATACCCCGGACATAAACCCGGCGTTTCTGCATGAGTCGGGGCGCCCGGGTTTCCTGATCCGTGCGGCGCTGGCGACGATGGGTTCGGGCTTGTGGGGCATGTATTCCGGGTATGAGCTGTGCGAGTCGGCACCGGTGCCGGGCAAGGAGGAATACCTCGATTCTGAGAAGTACGAGATTCGCGTCCGCGATTTCACTGCCCCCGGCAACATCATTGCCGAAATTGCCCAGCTCAACCGTATACGCCGGCAGAACCCGGCGCTGCACACGCACCTGGGGCTGAAGGTCTACAACGCGTGGAACGACAACATTCTGTATTTCGGCAAGCGCAGCGCGGACGGCAGCAACTTCATTCTGGTGGCGGTCAGCCTCGATCCGCACAACGTGCAGGAAGCGAATTTTGAACTGCCGTTGTGGGAAATGGGTCTGCCCGATGACGCCACTACGCACGGCGAAGATTTGATGAACGGGCACCGCTGGGACTGGCACGGTAAATACCAGTTCATGCGCATTGATCCGGGGTATCAGCCGTTCGGTATCTGGCGGATTACGGCCCCTTAAACCATGTGCCAAACAGTGTGGCGAGGGGATTTATCCCCGTTGGGCTGCGAAGCGGCCCCGCTTTTTTTCAGCTGTCACATGTTGTCTGAATTGACGACTGCTGCGCAGCCGAACGGGGATCAATCCCCTCGCCACAGGGGTGACCCTGTGGCATCAGAGAATTCAGCAGGAGTTTCAAATGGCGAAGAAACCCAAGGCAGCCACATTCATCAAAGACCCGCTCTGGTACAAGGACGCGGTGATTTATCAGGTACACGTCAAATCGTTTTTCGACTCCAATAATGACGGCATCGGCGATTTTCCCGGGCTGATCGCCAAGCTCGATTACATTGCCGAACTCGGCGTCAATACCATCTGGCTCCTGCCTTTCTATCCCTCGCCACGTCGTGACGACGGCTACGACATCGCTGAATACCGTGGCGTCCACAGCGATTACGGGACGATGGCCGACGCCAAACGCTTTATCGCCGAGGCGCACAAACGCGGCTTGCGGGTGATCACCGAGCTGGTCATCAACCACACCTCCGACCAGCACCCGTGGTTTCAGCGGGCGCGCAAGGCCAAGCCCGGTTCGGCGGCGCGGGACTTCTACGTATGGTCGGATGACGACCAGAAATACGACGGCACCCGCATCATTTTCCTCGACACCGAAAAGTCCAACTGGACCTGGGACCCGGTCGCCGGCCAGTACTTCTGGCACCGCTTCTATTCGCACCAGCCGGACCTCAACTTCGACAACCCGCAAGTGATGAAAGCCGTGCTGTCGGTGATGCGTTACTGGCTGGACATGGGCATCGACGGCCTGCGCCTCGACGCCATTCCGTACCTGATCGAGCGCGACGGCACCAACAACGAAAACCTGCCCGAGACCCACGACGTCCTCAAGCAGATCCGCGCCGAAATCGACGCCAATTACCCTGACCGCATGCTGCTGGCCGAAGCCAACCAATGGCCGGAAGACACCCAGCTGTACTTCGGTGACACCGATGCCGCAGGTGTCAACGGTGACGAATGCCACATGGCCTTTCACTTCCCGCTGATGCCGCGCATGTACATGGCGCTAGCCCAGGAAGATCGTTTCCCGATCACCGACATTCTGCGTCAGACACCGGAGATTCCCGCCAACTGTCAATGGGCGATCTTCCTGCGCAATCACGATGAACTGACGCTGGAAATGGTCACCGACAAGGAGCGCGATTACCTGTGGAATTACTACGCGGCTGACCGTCGGGCGCGGATCAACCTCGGTATCCGCCGGCGCCTGGCGCCGTTGATGGAACGTGATCGCCGTCGCGTCGAACTGCTGAACAGTCTGCTGCTGTCGATGCCGGGCACGCCGACCCTGTATTACGGCGATGAAATCGGCATGGGCGACAACATTTACCTTGGCGACCGCGACGGCGTGCGTACGCCGATGCAATGGTCGATCGACCGCAACGGTGGCTTCTCCCGCGCCGATCCGGCCAGTCTGGTGCTGCCGCCGATCATGGACCCGCAGTACGGCTATCTGTCGGTCAACGTCGAAACCCAGGCCGGTGATCCGCACTCGCTGCTCAACTGGACGCGGCGCATGCTCGCTGTGCGTAAACAGTCCAAGGCGTTCGGCCGTGGCACGCTGAAAATGCTTTCGCCGAGCAACCGGCGGATTCTGGCGTACACCCGCGAATTCACCGACGCCGACGGCAAGCACGAGATCATTCTCTGCGTGGCCAACGTTTCACGCAGCGCACAAGCGGCGGAGCTGGATCTGTCGGCCTACGTCGGCATGGTGCCGGTGGAGATGCTCGGCGGTAACGCGTTCCCGCCGATCGGCCAGCTGAATTTCCTGCTGACCCTGGCGCCGTACGGCTTCTACTGGTTTGCCCTGGCCGCGGAAAACCAGATGCCGAGCTGGCATGTAGAACCGGCGCAAAGCCTGCCGGACTTCACCACGCTGGTGCTGAAAAAGCGCATGGAAGAACTGCTCGAAGCACCTTCGCGCGCGACGCTGGAGCAAGGCATTCTGCCGAGCTGGCTGCAAAACCGCCGCTGGTTCGCCGGCAAGGATGCGGCCGTCGACAAGGTGCATCTGGCTTACGGCGTGCGCTTCGGCGATGCCCAGCATCCGGTACTGCTCAGCGAAATCGAAGTGACCCGCGGCGGGCAGACCAGCCGTTATCAATTGCCGTTCGGCTTTATCTCCGAAGATCAGGTCGGGCCGGCGTTGCCGCAGCAATTGGCTTTGGCCCGTGTACGGCGCGTGCGTCAGGTCGGTCTGATCACCGATGCGTTCAGCCTCGAAGCGTTTATTCGCGCTGTGCTGCAAGGCATGCAGAACAACACTGTGCTGGAATCGACCGAGGGCGAGATCCGTTTCGCGCCGACGCCGCTGCTGGAGACGCTCGGCCTCGGTGCCGAATCGGAAGTGCGCTATCTGTCGGCCGAACAGTCGAACAGTTCGGTGGTGATCGGCAATAGCCTGGTGCTCAAGCTGATACGTAAAGTCGCTTCTGGCGTACACCCGGAACTGGAGATGAGCGCTTACCTGACCGAGGCCGGATTTGCCAATATCTCTCCACTGCTGGGTTCGGTCATCCGTCGCGATGCCCAGGGCGAGGACAATCTGTTGATGATCGCCCAAGGCTATCTGAGCAATCAGGGCGACGCCTGGGAATGGACACAAAACAACCTCGAACGGGCGCTGCGCGATGAACTCGCCGATGCCATGTCCGAGCAGGAACAGCATTACAACGCCTTGGGCGAGTTGCGCGATTTCGCCGGGATGCTCGGTCAGCGGCTGGGCGAAATGCACAAGGTGCTCGCTGCGCCGACCGACAACCCCGACTTCGCGCCGCAGGTGTCAACCGCCAAGGATGCGCAGGCGACCGGCAAGGATATCGCTGCCCAGGTCGAGCACGCGTTGAAACTGCTCAAGCAGCATCAGGGCGAGCTCAACGCGGCGGACCAGACGCTGGTGAAGACGCTGCTGGACGAGAAAAAAACCATTCTCGGCCACGTGCAGGATCTGGCGAAAAAAGCCGTCGGCGGTCTGCAGATTCGCGTCCACGGCGATCTGCATTTGGGCCAGGTGCTGGTGATCAAGGGCGATGCCTACCTGATCGACTTCGAAGGCGAACCGGCGCGGCCGTTGAGCGAACGCCGAGGCAAGCACAGTCCGTACAAGGATGTCAGTGGCGTGCTGCGTTCCTTCGATTACGCGGCGGCGATGACCATCAACGTGCACAACGTCGATCACAGCGCCGACTCCGAAGCGGCGCGACATCGCGTTGCGCAACGGTACCTGCGTGAGGCCCGTGAGGCATTTGTCGAGGCATATCGTCAGGCGGCAGCTAGTCTTGAACATGCCTGGCAAGATCCTGAAGGTGCCGATGCCGCACTGGCGTTGTTCGGTCTGGAGAAAGCGGCCTATGAAGTGGCCTATGAAGCCGAAAATCGCCCGACGTGGCTGCCCGTGCCGTTGCACGGTTTGTATGGGTTATTGACGGGGCTTAAACCCTTTTCCGATCTTGGTGGAGAGTAGTCATGAGTTTCTCGAACAAGGAACAGGGTTCAGCGAAAGAAGCACTGCTGCCGGGGGCGAAAGACATCGACGCCCTGGTACGCGCGGAACATCACGACCCGTTTTCGATTCTTGGCCCCCACGGCGATGGCGCCGGTGGGCAGTTCATTCGCGCCTATTTACCGGGGGCGTTGAGCGTGGTGGTGCTGGACAAGGACTCGGGCGATGAGCGCGGTCCGTTGCAACAGACTGAAACACCGGGGTTGTTTGTCGGTCACTTTGATCAGGCGCGGCCATACTTGCTGCGCACGCGTTGGGCCGGTGGCGAACAGGTCGCCGAGGACCCTTACAGCTTTGGCCCGTTGCTCGGTGAAATGGACTTATATCTGTTCGCCGAGGGCAATCATCGCGACCTCAGTGCCTGCCTCGGTGCGCAACTGAAAACCGTCGATGGCGTCGACGGTGTGCGCTTTGCCGTGTGGGCACCGAATGCCCGGCGGGTGTCGGTGGTCGGCGATTTCAACGTCTGGGACGGGCGCCGGCATCCGATGCGTCTGCGTCATCCGTCCGGGGTCTGGGAGTTGTTCATCCCGCGTCTGCAAGCGGGCGAGTTGTATAAATACGAAATTCTCGGGGCCCATGGGATTCTGCCGCTCAAGGCCGATCCGATGGCGCTGGCCACCAGCCTGCCACCGGACACCGCCTCGAAAGTCGCCGCGCCCCTGCAAGTCGACTGGCAGGACCACGACTGGATGAACGGCCGTGGCGAGCGGCAGAAACATTCGGCACCGCTGTCGATCTACGAACTGCACGCGGGCTCGTGGCAGTGCGAACTGGATGATCTGGGCGAGGTGGCCCGTCAGTACACCTGGCCGGAACTGGCTGAACGCGTGATTCCGTACGTCAAGGAGCTGGGCTTTACCCACATCGAGCTGATGCCGATCATGGAGCACCCGTTCGGCGGTTCCTGGGGTTATCAGTTGCTGTCGCAATTCGCCCCGAGCGCGCGCTACGGCACACCGGAGCAGTTCGCCGAGTTCGTCAACGCCTGCCACCAGGCCGACATCGGGGTGATTCTCGACTGGGTGCCGGCGCATTTTCCCACCGATACTCACGGGCTGGCGCAATTCGACGGCACGGCGTTATACGAGTATGGCAACCCACTGGAGGGGTTCCATCAGGATTGGGATACGCTGATCTACAACCTCGGGCGCACCGAAGTGCATGGCTACATGCTTGCATCGGCGCTGCACTGGTTGAAGCATTTCCACATTGATGGCCTGCGCGTCGATGCCGTGGCCTCGATGCTCTATCGCGACTATTCGCGCAAAGCCGGCGAATGGGTGCCGAACCGGCATGGCGGTCGGGAGAATCTGGAAGCCATCGACTTCCTGCGGCATTTGAACGATGTGGTGCATCTGGAAGCGCCGGGGGCCCTGGTGATCGCCGAGGAATCCACCGCATGGCCGGGCGTCAGCCAGAGCACCCAGCAGGGCGGGCTCGGTTTCGCCTACAAATGGAACATGGGCTGGATGCACGATTCGCTGCACTACATTCAGCAGGATCCGGTGTACCGCGCCCATCACCACAATGAATTGAGTTTCGGTCTGGTCTACGCCTGGTCAGAGCGTTTCATCCTGCCGATCTCCCACGACGAAGTGGTGCACGGCAAGCATTCGCTGATCGACAAGATGCCCGGCGACCGCTGGCAGAAATTCGCCAACCTGCGCGCTTATCTGAGCTTCATGTGGACCCACCCGGGCAAGAAACTGCTGTTCATGGGGTGCGAGTTTGGCCAGTGGCGCGAGTGGAACCACGATCAGCAGCTCGACTGGTACCTGCTGCAGTATTCGGAACACAAGGGCGTGCAGAAACTGGTGGGTGACCTCAATCGCCTGTACCGCGAAGAGCCGGCGCTGCACGACCAGGACGACGCACCGCAGGGCTTCCAGTGGTTGATTGGCGACGATGCGATCAACAGCGTCTACGCCTGGCTGCGCTGGAGCAAGGACGGTCAACCGGTGCTGGTGGTGGCCAACTTCACACCGGTGCCGCGTCAGTCGTATCGAGTGGGGGTGCCGTTTGCCGGGCGCTGGAGCGAATTGCTCAACAGCGATGCCGACACCTACGCCGGTTCCAATTATGGCAATGGCGGCGGGGCGTTTACCGAAGAAGTGCCGAGCCATGGCCAGTCATTGTCGCTGGAACTGAATCTGCCGCCGCTAGCGGTGCTGATTCTTAAACCGGGGGCTTGATCCAGGCGCCGAAAAACCTGTGGGAGCAAACGTGCTCCCACAGGAATTTCCGGTGATCTGAAAATCACCAGCGCATGCGCACCCCAAGGCTGCCAATCAGCCCATTCAAATCATTGTCATCCACATCGCTGCTGTAATCCGCGCTCACATACAGACTGACCACCGGTGTCACCCGCGCCACCAGGCCCAGGCCCAGCTCGACGGTTGAAGACTTGCGACTGCTGCTGATTTTGTCGACTTGATCCAGGGTCACCGTGCTGCCCGTGTACACCGTGTGCCACAGGTTGGTGCGCACGTAGGGTTCGACCGGCAGACCGTTCAAATCGTAACTGCCTTTCAGGCGCGCGCCGACGCGGCCGCTCCACGCGGTCAGATCGGTGGATGACGCGTTGCCGGAGCCGGCGTAAGGCGTGTCGAGGGTGATGCGTTGATTGATCAATTGCGCCTGGGGTTCGACCACCCAGTTTTCACTCAAGCCAATTGGAAAACCGCCCTCCACCGAGAAGGTCATCGCGTGGCCTTCGGTGGCCTGGCGTGCGCCTTGTTCATTGCGACTGAAACCGCTGACCCGACCACCGCTGGCCGACAGATCGACATGCCAGCCCAGTGCACCGATCAGGCTGTAATAGGCACCGAGGCTCTGACCTTGCAGGTTGAGGGTGTCACGGGTCGGGTCGGACAGGGCGCGGCTGGTGATCACGCCGTTGCCGTTGGCCTGAATCTCGTTGAAACCACCCATCAGACCGATGGTCTGGGTATGGCTGCCGCTTTGCAGGGTCAGCACCGCCGGGCCTTTGAAATCACCGCTGCCGGGTGTGGCGAAACCCGAAGACAGCACATCGGTTTGCGCCTGACGTGCACTGCGTCCATACAACTCGTCCCACGCTGAGGGTGCGAGGTCTTCGGTGATCAGGCGCGTGCCTTGCAGATCGGGCCGTGGACTGAAGCGTTGCGCATTCGGGGTGATCACGGTCGTGGGCAGGGTTAGCACTTGCGCATCCGCGCGATACCACGGGGTGGTTTCATCCGCCGCAGGACCGGCCTGCGCCTCCATGGATGAGCACAGCAAGATTGAACTCGACACTGTGCAGAAAGTGATTTTGATCTCGTGTGGGGTGATTGAAGTTTTCATGGAGGTCTACCTTGCGGGCGCATGCGATATCTCGATGTGGCGTCTCTCCTACCCCGAACGAGGGGCGACCGAATGGAGCGGGGCGAACCGTGGCCGCTCGATTTCGCGAGTGCCCGAGGGTCGCCCCGGATAGTGTTTCCGGGGGTAGTAAGGTAGAGATAAGGAGAGTCGCGCCCGTACGTCAAGAAATTGAACGATGAGCGGTAGTGGTAAATCGACAGTCGCAAGCGTTTGTTTTTCTGCACATAACTAAGTGTTTGTTTGCATGGAAGAACACGATCAAAGTGCCGGAGTAGAGAGGTTCAATTGCCGACGGAAGGTCTACCAGCTGAGGCGAATACCCACATTGCCGACCACGCCGCGCAGGTCATTACTGTCAATATTGCTACTGTAATCGGTGCTGGCGTAAACGCTGACGGCGCGATCGAGCGTTAACACCACGCCCAGGCCCAAGTCCGCCGTCGAGGACTTCTGCTCGGTGGTGATCACGTCATTGTCGCCAAATGTCACCGAGTCGGTGCCGGAAAAGGTCTGCCACAGATTGGCGCGCACATACGGTTCCACCGGCAGACCGCTGACTTGACGAGTTGTATTGCCGCAAGCGCCATTACAAATGCACTTCTACGGCCAGCGGCAAATGGTCCGACAGGTGCGTCCACGGCTTGTTACCGAGGATCTTCGGGGCGTGACTGCTGGCATTGCGCAGGTAGATCCGGTCCAGTCGCAGCAATGGAAATCGTGCCGGGTAGGTCTTGGCCGGGCGCCCGTGATGGCGTTCGAAAGCTTCATGCAGGTAGTCACGCCGGGCGAGGGCGGCGTTGCCCTGCAACTGCCAGTCGTTGAAGTCTCCGGCGATGATGACCGGTGCATCGTCGGGTAACGATTCGAGCAACTGGCAAAGCAGTTGCAACTGCAATTGGCGGTGGCTTTCCAGCAGGCTCAGATGCACGCAGATCGCATGGACTTCGGCATGCCCCGGCACATCCAGCACACAGTGCAGCAGGCCACGGCGTTCGGGACCGGTGATCGACACATCAAGGTTGCGGTATTCGCGGATCGGGTATTTGGACAGTAATGCATTGCCGTGATGACCATCGGGGTACACGGCGTTGCGCCCGTAGGCAAAATCGCTCCACATGCTGTCGGCGAGGAATTCGTATTGCGAGGTTTGTGGCCATTCGTTGTAGCGGTTCGAATGCCGCTCGTGTTCGCCGACCACTTCTTGCAAAAACACCAGATCGGCCGAGGTACTGCGCACCGCCTCGCGTAATTCCGGGAGAATGAAGCGCCGGTTCAGCGCGGTGAAGCCCTTGTGGGTATTGACCGTGAGCACCCGCAGGCGATGAATGACTGGCGCGTCGACCACATGACGCTTGGGATCGCTGGACACGTTCGCTCCTCTGAATTCTGTCTTCCTGTACATGCGACTGATGCGGGTGGCTGGCAGTTCCTCCAATTGCTCGCGCAAACACCTGCAGGCGCAGCCTTCGGCAACGCCTACAGGATATTGGGTCGGGCTGAGAGTTTTTTGCAGGGCTCAGACGAAGACGATTTCGTAGGGCAGGCGCATTCTTTCGAGGATCACCGGCGGCAACATCGGCGCAATGCCGATCGCCGGTTCGCCCTTGAGCTGGCTGGCGTAGGCGTGGGTGGCGTGGCTTTTGCGCGCGACGGTCCAGGTGTCGAGGCGCAGTTTGCGCGCGCGTTCCCAGGGAATCAGTGCATGGTCGCGCTCCGGCCAGTGCCAGGCCCAGACCGGTACGTCGTGGAAGGTCGCCCCGGCCAATTCTGCGGCTCTGGCGGCGGCGTGGCCAACCGCTTCGTGATCGTCGTTGCCATCCCCGCGCCAGGTGCTGAACACGGCATCGCCGGGGCGCAGGTAACGGCCGATGAAGGCCACCAGTTCGTTTTCCTTTTCGCGCAGGGCGTTATCGGTGAAGCCGCCGCGCACCCATTTCAGGCTGTGCATCGGCAAGCCGAGGCGGCGCAAGGCTTCGACACTTTCCTGGGGGCGGAACACGCTCAGGCGTTTTTCCGACCATTGTCGGGAGCCGGGATGGCTGGCGCTGCCGTCGGTGATCGACAGCAATTGCAACGGGTGGCCAAGGCCGGCGAGCAATTGCAGCAGGCCACCGCAGGTGACCACTTCATCGCCGGGGTGCGGGGCAATCACCACCGCACGGGCGCCGGCGGGCACCAGGCTATGGGTATTGATGACGGGAATGTTGTCGAGTTGGGCGGCGCTGTTCCAGATTTGCGCCGAGGGACTGTTTTCGCTGAGGGATAACGGTTTCATGGGTGCGACGTCCTTGTTGTGTCTGGCCCTCAGTCGGTGGCGTGGCCGCAATGGCCCGGCGCGTCCGACCCGTGAAGGCGGATTGTTTGCCATGCGACGCTCCGAACCCTGGATTGCCGCGCAGCAGAGTATTGCCCATGAAGTTAAATTCGTCGCGTCGCAGATTGATCTGATCCGGTTTTTTTTATTCCAGGTGTGCCAGATGTCGCAGATAGTCACCAAATCCTCCCCGTGCCCGGCTGTCGAGGCGGGCGCTGGTGCGGACCTGCGGGCGATGGCTCCAGGCGATGTTCGCCCCGGACAGTTCCAGCTCGCGTACCAATTGCACGTCTTCGTCGCAAGCCAGCGGTTTAAAGCCTCCGGCCCAGCGATAGGCGTCGGCGCTGATGCCCAGATTGGCACCATGAATGTGCCGATGGCCGTCGCAGGCCCGGTAATGACGGTGGTAACGAATTTGCGCGGCCTCGTCGAAGGATTCGTCCCAGCGCTCGACCGTCACCGTGCCACACACGGCGTCTGCCCCGAGGCCCAACTGCGCCACCAGCCAGTCATCGGCCACACGACTGTCGGCGTCGGTACAGGAGATCCAGCGTGCGCCGCGCTCCAGCAACATGTGCGCCCCGGCAGCCCGGGCCTGACCGACATTGCGCGCCTCGATGTGCAGGCTCAGCACCGGGTATTGGCTGACGATGTGCGCCGAGCGGTCGGTGCAACTGTCGAGCACCACCAGCACTTCCACCGGTTCGCCAGCGAGCAGTCCGTGCTTGCTGGCGCGCAGGGCGGCGCTGAGGCTCTCGTCGAGCAGCGCTTCTTCGTTGTGTGCGGGAATCAGAATGCCGATCATCGCAAGCCCTCCAATGCTGCGACCGAGCGCGGTTCGCGGCTCCACAGCTCGAGGATGAAATCCGCTTCCTGATGCAGCACCAGGCGTGGCAGATGCAGGTGTTCGTGGATCAGGTCATGGACCTGTCGGGCGTTCAACGGACAGCCGTCGATGGGCGGGCGCCAGTGGCAGGCCAGCAGTTGTCCGTCGGCCGTCAGGGAATCACTGATCCGCCGGATCACTTCTGTCAGATCGGTACGGTCGAGGTAGTAGCCGATTTCGCTAAATACAATCAGGTCGAATTTTTCTTCCGGCCAGTCGCCGGGCAGACGGTTTTGACGGACTTCGGCATGGTCGAACAGGCTCAATCGGGTACGCGCCAGATTCACCGCCGCGTTCGCAGTGTCGCAACACAACAGACGATCGCAACGCCCGGCCAGCTCGGCGCTCAGCTCGCCATTGGCACAACCCGGCTCGAAGATCGCCCGATAGTGCGGACGTGGCAGCGCCGCGAGGGTGATCGCGCGTTTGCGTTGCTCGTACCAGCGTTGGCGAAACGCCCACGGGTCGTCGTTGCCGGCGAACAGGCCGTCGAAATAACGATCGTCGACACTCACAGGAACACCACTTCGAAAGGTTGCAGCAGGCGATCAATCACATAGGGCGCCAACACCGGAGCCAGGCCGGCGTCGGGGTCGCCCTCCAGTTGACTGGCGAAGGCGTGCACCGCATGGCGTTTGCGCGCCACCTCGGCCGGTGTCAGGAGAATCTTGCGCGCCCGGCGCCACGGCACGCCGGCATCTTCCGGCGCGGCCCAGTGCCAGGTCCACACCGGTAATTCATGACAGGTCGCACCGACACGGCGGGCGGCATCGACGCTGGCGCGGCCGACCGCTTCGTGATCGCTGTGGCCATCTTCGCGCCATGTGGTGAACAGCACATCGTCGGCGCGCAAATGACTTTCAATGAAAGCGCTCAGCGCCTGTTCCTGAGCGGCCACCAAGGTGTCGGTGAAGCCACCACGCAGCCACTTCAGACTGTGCATCGGCAAGCCGAGGCGGCGCAGGGCTTCGGCCGATTCCTGCGGGCGCATCACGCTGAGGCGTTCCACCGGCCAGCGTTGCGAACCGGGATGGCTGGCGCTGCCGTCGGTGACGGAAATCAACTGCATCGAACGGCCCGCCGTGGCGAGCAATTGCAGCAAACCACCGCAACCGAGCACTTCGTCGTCCGGGTGCGGGGCGACGATCACGGCGCGTGCACCGGGCGGCACCAGTTCTTCGACCGTAATGTCTGGCACTTCAGCCAAACGTCTTGAACCCTGCCACTGATGCAGTGACGTGCCCTGGCCGACGATCGGATTGCTTCTCATAGCGACCAGACCTCGTCGGCTTGCCGGGTGACCAATTGACCGAGGGCGGCCAGATCGCGTTCGGCGTGGCTTTGACGCAGAAACACCGGCAGGTCGGCGACCAGACCGGCGAAATGCCGATCCTTGCAAAAATGCCCGGCCCCGAGCGCACGGCCGACTTCGCGGATCACTGACTCGGCCGACTGCTCGACCACGGCGCGGGCACGGCGGGCGAGCAGTTCGGCGTTGGCTTCGGGATGCGCGTCGATTTGGAGCGCGCTGAAGCGCAACACATCGGCGGCGGCCTGCAACGCACTGTCGACCGCGCCCAGATGGGCGAGGGCGTGAGGTTCTTCGCGTTGTGCGCAGTGCTGGCGCAGCGACTCGGCAAGCTGCCGCGCGGCACCGTACCAGCACGCGGCAATGCCGATCCCGCCCTGCCAGAAGCCTGGCCGTTGCAGGTAGTCGCCAGGACGGCCGATGGCCTGACCCTCGGCGTCTTCGAACACGACTTCGACGCTGCCGGTGGCACCCATGCCCACGGCGTGCCAGCCCTGATCGGTAATGCGCACCCCGGGTTGATCAAGGGCCACGGCCACCAGTTGCTGCTGATCGTTGCTGTCCCACGCCGTGAGCAAGGCATGGCTGAGCACCGAGGCACCGGAGCACCAGGCCTTGCGTCCGTTGAGCAACCCCATGTGCCCGGCGGGGGTGACCTTGACGCGCACCTGCGGCGGCTCGGCCGCCCACATCCCCCACGTACTGCCGGGTGTTGGCGTGCCGCCCAGTTGCTCGATGATCGCCTGTGCGTCGGTGTGGCCCTCATAGAGTTTGCACAGCCCCAGATCATGTCCGCCGACCTGGGCCAGGCGCTGAAAGCGTTCCAGCGTGTGCCCGCTGCCCGGTAACGGCAGCCGGTCCAGACCGGCCTCGACCATCGCCCGCAGGCAACTGCCGAGGGCGACGGTGTCGGGATAATCCGGCGGGCGGCGGGCAAGGTAGCGTTGCAGATCCATATCAGTCTTCTTCATCACGTTGCAGTTCGAACAGCAGCAGCGAACGGCCGGTGACCGAATATTCATGCCCGAATTCGAAGCGTTCCTGACCTCGGATCGACGGCTGATTGGTGTCGATCATGCAGGTCCAGAAACCGCCGTCAGGCACTTCCGGCAGGGTGAAGTTGACGATGTCGTGGTGCGCGTTGACCACCAGCAGCAGGGTCGCGTCGCCACCCTTGCGGCGAATTCCGGTTTCCTGGGCACGGCCATCGAGCAACATGCCCAGGCAACGGTTATGGGCGTCATGCCAGTGCTCGGTGGTCATTTCCGTCGCATCCGGCGCGAGCCAGGTGACGTCCTTGACGCCGATGTCCTCGTTGTACTCACCGACCAGGAAGCGTCCGCGACGCAGGATCGGATACGCCAGACGCAGCTTGATCAGGCGTTTGACGAATTTCAGCAGGGCCTTGCCGTCTTCGCTCAGGTCCCAGTTGACCCAGCCGATCTCGCTGTCCTGGCAGTAGGCATTGTTGTTGCCGTCCTGCGTACGGGCGAACTCGTCACCGGCGACGATCATCGGCGTGCCTTGCGCCAGCAACAGGGTGGCGAAGAAGTTGCGCATCTGTCGATGGCGCAGCGCGTTGATCTGCGGATCGTCGGTCGGGCCTTCGACGCCGTGGTTCCACGACAGGTTGTTGTTGCTGCCGTCCTGATTGTTCTCGTCGTTGGCCTCGTTGTGCTTGTCGTTGTACGACACCAGATCGTTGAGGGTGAAACCGTCGTGGGCGGTGATGAAGTTCACCGACGAATACGGCCGCCGTCCGCGCTGGTTGAACATTTCGCCGGAGGCGGTCATGCGACTGGCGAAGTCGGCGACCTGGCCGTCGTCACCTTTCCAGAACGCGCGCACGGTGTCGCGGAACTTGTCGTTCCACTCGACCCAGCCTGGCGGGAAATGACCCACCTGATAGCCGCCGGGGCCACAGTCCCACGGTTCGGCGATCATTTTCACCTGACGCAGTACCGGGTCTTGGCGACAGGCAACGAGGAAACTGTGACGCTCGTCGAAACCGTCGTGATAACGGCCGAGGATGGTCGCCAGGTCGAAACGGAAACCGTCGACGTGCATCTCGCTGGCCCAGTAGCGCAGTGAGTCGGTGACCATTTGCAGCACGCACGGGTGGCTCAGGTCCAGCGTGTTACCGGTGCCGGAATCGTTGATGTAGAAGCGCTTGTCGTCGGGCATCAGCCGGTAGTACGAGGCGTTGTCGATACCGCGCATCGACAGGGTCGGGCCTTGCTCGTTGCCCTCGGCGGTGTGGTTGTAGACCACGTCGAGGATCACTTCGAGGTTGGCTTCGTGCAGGTGCGCGACCATTTCCTTGAATTCGGCGATCTTGCCGCTGGCCAGGTAGCGCGGGTCCGGGGCGAAAAACGCGATGCTGTTGTAGCCCCAGTAGTTGGTCATGCCCTTGTGTAGCAAGTGCTGGTCATTGACGAACGCGTGGATCGGCAACAGTTCGACCGACGACACGCCGAGCTTGCGAATGTGCTCGAGCACGTCATCGACCATCAGACCGGCAAAGGTGCCCCGCACGTTTTCCGGCACCGACGGATGACGCATGCTGATGCCGCGCACGTGGGTTTCGTAAATGATGGTTTTGTCCCACGGCACGCTCACGCGGTGATCGTTGCCCCAGGTGTGCGCCGGGTCGATGACCTTGCACTTGGGCACGAAGGGCGCGCTGTCGCGTTCGTCGAAACTCAGGTCGGCATCGGGGTGGCCGATGGTGTAGCCGAACAGCGCTTCGGACCATTTCAACTCGCCGACCAATTGCTTGGCGTAGGGGTCGATGAGCAATTTGTTGTGGTTGAAGCGATGACCATTGGCCGGGTCATACGGGCCGTACACGCGATAACCGTAGATCATCCCCGGATGTGCATCGGGCAGATAGCCGTGGTAGATCTCGTCGGTGTATTCCGGCAGCTCGATGCGTTCGATTTCGACTTCGCCGGTATCGTCGAAGATGCACAGTTCGACCTTGGTGGCGTTGGCGGAAAACAGCGCAAAGTTCACCCCCAGGCCATCCCAGGTCGCACCGAGCGGGAAGGGCAGACCTTCACGGATTCTGGACGGCTCGGCGTGCGCGGCGGGCTCGGCTTTCTTTGGACTGGACATGATTGCTCCTGCAAATCGGGTTGGTTCGAATAACTGATCAACTGTGGGAACAGCATCGGTGGCGAGGGGATTTAGCGAAACGTCGCACCGCCCCGATCAGCTGCGAAGCAGTCGCAAAACCAGTGCACGCGGGATGTCTGACACATCACTGTTGCTGTTTTGCGGCCGCTGCGCGACTGATCGGGGACAAATCCCGTCACCACAGGCTTCTCTCCCTGACAGGGGTTATTTGAGGTTTCTTGAGGACGAGTTGTCCCTCGGTGGCGAGCGAACTCGCCACACGGTCGTTCAATTCAATAATCCGGGTGTGTCAGTTGGCCGGGGGCTTGCGTGGGGCCCGGGGCTTTTTCTCGGCGGCTTTTTCACCCGGCGGCACGACCTTGGCGGCGCTGGCCGGCTTGGCTTTAGCTGCCGCTGGTGCCTTGGGCTTGGCCGCCGGGGCCTTGGTGTCAACGCCTTTGCCGGCGGTTTTGCTGCTGGCGGCTTTCGGTGATTTCTTCGGCGCCAAAGCCTCGGCTTCAGCCAGTTTGCGCGCCATCTCCCAGTGGCGTGCTTCGTGACCTTCAGGTTTACCCTCTGATTCCCAGATCTGATAGGCGAACTCGCGGATGCGTTTATCGTCGGTACTCATCGCAATGCTCCTGAACTGAACTCGTCGTTACGTTAAGTGTTGGATAAAGAGATTGACCGGGACATCCCCCAGCGCTTCGCTGACATTCAGCTCCCTGTTTTTTGTGACTGCGGCGCTTTGAAAAAGTCCCTTCAGGTTTGTGTCGGAGGCGGCGAACGGTAAAACCACCCGCGTATCGCCCCAGCGCAGCGCATTGACCTGAGGGATAGCACCGTTTTCCAGCAGCGCCGCGCAGCGCACCGGGACGATCATGATGGCGTACGTCCCTTGGTGTTCACGGGCGAACGCCAGCACGTTGTGCGCCTGACTGCCGAGCACTTCCAGCGCCTGATAACGACCCCGGCGAAACAGCTCGGCATGCTCGGCACGAAGATTGAGCACCTCGGCGATCAACGCCTGCTTGATGCGCCCGTCACGCCAATTCGACAGCATTTGCTCAACCGGTGCAGGTGCCTGCAACGCCTGCGCCCGCGCGGCGTAATCCACCGGCCGACGGTTGTCCGGATCGACCAGGCTGAAGTCCCAGAACTCGTTGCCCTGATACAGATCCGGCACCCCCGGCACGGTCATGCGCAGCAAGGTTTGCGCCAGACTGTTGAGCGCGCCGGCCGCAGCGATGTTGTTGACGGTCTTGATCAGCGCCGCACGCAACAGCTCACCTTCATCCCCCGTCAGCAGTTTTTCGGTGAAGGACCGGGCGGCGTGCTCATAGCTTTCGTTCGGTGCGCTCCAGCTGCTTTGCAGCTTGGCCTCGCGCAAGGCTTTCTGTTGCCATTGCCAGATGCGTTTGGCGTAGTCGGCGAAACCCGTCTGATCGCCTTCGCGCAGTTCCAGCGGCCAACTGCCGAGCAACGCTTGGTAGAGGATCAGTTCATCGCCGGTCGAGGGCTGTTGATCGTCGCTGCGCACCGGCCGGGCGAGGGCGCGCCACAGCTCGATCTGCTCGGCGTACCAATGGCTGCGTTCGCTGAGCACGGCGAGCCGTGCGCGGGTGTCCTCACCGCGCTTGTGATCGTGGGTGGCGGTGGCCAGCAGGTTGTCGGGGAATTCGGCGAAGCGTTGCTGATTGACTGCGTGGAAATCGCTGAGCGGTGCACTGAACTGCTCGGTGTTGTAGCCGACGTCATTGCGCGACAGCAGCACCGCCGAGCGGTACAGCGCGGTGTCTTCCACGGCTTTGGCCGCCGCCGGCGAGGTCAATTGCTGGAAGCGTACGCACGCATGCTTGAGGATCTTGCGCGAGCGCCCGCGGGGTTTGCGCCGCCACGGCGTGCCACCGAGCCATGCGGCCACACAGTCGAGCACCGGCCAGTCGCCTTCGCCGAGGGTCTGCCGGGCACCGTCCATGGCCTGCTGGAAAAACACCTCATCCTGCGCGGAGCGGCCCATAGCGCCAATGTAAGTGCGGTACACCGGAAAGTGCACGATCAACGCCTGCAACACCCGGCGGATCGCGCCGAGGGTCAGGTCACGCGTCATCAGGTCATCGCGGGCCACCTGCAGCAGGGCCTGGGCAACGCTTTCAAAGTCACTGGCCAGCGAGCCGTTGAGGATCTGCTGGCGCGCCAGTTGCGCTTCTTCGATAAACGCGGCGGGGCGTTCGGTGCGCCGTTGCCACAACTCACCGAGGACGTGTTCGCCGTCCGGATCGTGTTGCAGCAGCGACAACTGGTTCATGAACTCGTAACCGGTGGTGCCGTTCACGGCCCAGTCACGGTGCAGGGTTTCGCCGGCACCGAGGATCTTCTCGACGTAGATCGGCAGATGCCGGCCCGGCGCGAGCAGGTCGAGGCGCCGGCGCAGCTTGCGGCAATAACCCCGGGGATCGGCGAGGCCGTCGATGTGGTCGATGCGTAAACCGTCGATCAGGCCTTCGCCGATCAGCTGGAAAATCTTGCCGTGGGTGGCTTCGAACACCGCCGGACGTTCGACGCGCAGACCGCCGAGTTCATTGATGTCGAAAAAGCGCCGCCAGTTGATGTCATCGGCAGCGGTGCGCCAGCTGGCGAGCCGATAGCTTTGTCGTTCGAGCAATTGATGCAGCCTTTGGAAGCCCGCTTCAGTGGTCGAGTCGTAAGCCTTGAGGGTGTCGTGAATCGCTGCAAGGATCGACGGTTCAGTCGCCAGTTCTCGCAACTCGTCTTTCAACGGCATGGCCAGCGCATGGGCGTCGCTTTGGTAACTGAGGGTACTGAACCGCTCGGCCAGAGACTTCAGGGCTTGCGGCGACTTGAGCAGCTCGGCGTAATCGCTCGGGCAGATCGGGAAGTGATGATCATAGTGTTCGACGTAAAAGCTGCCGCGCTGCGGATTGAACAACAGTTTCAGCGTGCCTTCCTGCAGGGCGACGCCGTAGTCGCTGCCAAGAAACGGCAGCAGCAGTTGGCCTTCCATGAGCGGGTCCGGCGAATGCCACTGGATGTCGAAGAACTCGCCGTAAGGGCTCAAGCGTCCCCATTCGAGCAAGTCCAGCCACCACGGATTGTCGCTGCCGCCAACGGCCATGTGGTTGGAGACGATGTCGAGGATCAGCCCCATGTTGTGTTCGCGCAGGGTGCTGACCAGACGCCGCAGCGCCGGTTCGCCGCCGAGTTCCGGATTGACCTGGGTCGGGTCGACCACGTCGTAGCCGTGCATTGAACCGGCCCGGGCCGCGAGCAGGGGCGAGGCGTAAATGTGGCTGATGCCGAGGCGGGCGAAATACGGCACCAGCGGCACCGCTTGCTCCAGGGTAAAGCCTTTATGAAATTGCAGGCGCAGGGTTGCGCGCAATGGCTGGATTTGCGTCGGGCTCATTGGTCACGCTCGGCAGCCTGGAGA
>NZ_QAIU01000161.1:0-6891 GCF_003061205.1 Pseudomonas sp. HMWF006 | reverse complement strand
AGCTATTACCGTTTCACCACCGAGTCAGGCTGACCGGCGCACGGAGGGTAGAGGGAAGGCAGGGGTTTGCCAGCGGCTGCGCAGCAGATCGGGGCGGGGATTTGTAAGCGGGTTATTCGCCGGGCAGGCACGGGGCCTGATCCCGGCGTTGCGGATTCAGCGCACGGCTTTGCGGTTTTGTGCGGCGGGGCTGGCGAGGTAGCGGGTAATGACCTCGACACCGCGGTTGAGATGCTGCTCGAGCAGTTTTACCGAGAGCTCGACATTGCGATCCTGCGCCGCTTCGAGCAACTGGCGATGGTCTTCCTGGGACAGTTTGCCCAGACCCATCGCTTCCAGATTGAAACGCAGGAAACGCTCTTCTTCGTTGAGGCCGTCTTCCACCAGACGCAACAGGCGGCGGTTTGGGGCCTTGCTATACAGCGCCATGTGGAACAACCGGTTGAGCCGACCGATTTCGGTGTAATCGTGCTGGGCTTCGAGTTCTTCGATATAACCGGCCGCGCGTTGGCAGTCGGCGGCGCTCAGTCGCGGAATCGACTGCCGCAATGCGGCGGTTTCGAGGAGGATTCGCAACTCGTAGGTTTCGGTCGCATCGCCCTGGATCAGTGGGGCTACCACTGCGCCTTTGTGGGCGGTGACACTCAGCAATTCCTGCGCTTCGAGCTGGCGCAAGGCCTCGCGCACGGGCATGCGGCTGACGCCGAACAGATCGGCCAGATCCTGCTGGCGCAGGGCGGTGCCGCAGGGCAGGCGCCCATCGAGGATGGCGGCGCGCAGGGTTTCTTCGATGATCGAGCGGGCCAGGTGCGCGGGGATCGGCCCATCGACTTTGATGCTCTGCAGTGGTTTGGGCTTCTGTGTCACGACTACGCACCCTGTCTGTCGACTTAATTTGGATCCAAATGACACTAGTGATTGCTCTACCGGATGTCAAACCGCATAGAGGCACCCTGTCATTGGTGAAGTTTAGCGTGCCGGCGATGATCTCATGGTGCCATTGTTTTTTGCCGGGCTAAGCTTCACCATCAAACGCTTTCCTCTCTGCTCTCTGGAAACCTGCTGTGGCGGTACGTTTCGCAATCCCCCGGACACTGCGCTGGCTAGGCTGCGCACTGCTGCTGGCCGGCGTCATGCTGGGCGGCCTGCATGCCGATTGGGATTTTTCCGCGATCAGCCGCAAAGCCACGGCGCTGTACGGGCCGCTGGGCGCCGGACAGCAGCGGATCGACGCCTGGCAAAACCTGCTGGCCACGCAGAAACAGGTCAGCGAGATGGAAAAGCTCAAGGTGGTGAACCTGTTTTTCAACAAACAGGTGCGTTATGTAGAAGACATCGACCTGTGGCACGAGGTCGATTATTGGGAGACACCGATCGAAGCCTTATGGAAGGGCGCCGGCGACTGCGAAGACTATGCGATCGCCAAGTATTTCAGCCTGCGCCATCTCGGCGTTTCCAGTGACAAGCTGCGCATCACCTACGTCAAGGCACTGCGCCAGAATCGCGCGCACATGGTGCTGACGTACTATGCCACCCCCGACGCCATGCCGCTGGTGCTCGACAGCTTGATCGATCCGATCCAGCCGGCGTCCCAGCGAACCGACCTGTTGCCGGTCTACTCTTTCAATGCCGAAGGTCTGTACCTGCCGGGCGCCAAGGGCAACAAGAAGGTTGGTGACACCAAACGCCTGTCGCGCTGGCAGGATGTGCTGAAGAAAATGCAGGCCGAAGGTTTTCCGGTCGAGACGACTAACTAGGAGCACGCGCTCAGATGTCTTTGTTCAAACAGCTGTTGATCGCTATCTGTCTGTTCCTGGTGGTCGCCTTCACCGGCAGCTTCATGGTCAGTCTGGAGAGCTCGCGCACCCAGTACGTCAATCAGTTGCGCTCCCACGCTCAGGACGCCGCCACGGCGCTGGCGTTGTCGCTGACACCGAATATCGACGACCCGGCGATGGTCGAGCTGCTGGTCAGCTCGATTTTCGACAGCGGTTACTACGCGAGCATCCGCGTGGTTGATCTGAAGACCGACAAGACCATCGTCGAGCGCAGTGGCATACCGGCCGTTACCAATGTGCCGGACTGGTTCGTCAAACTGATCGGCCTGGAACCGGCCGGTGGCGATGCGCTGGTCAGCCGTGGCTGGGAGCAGGCGGCGCGGGTCGAGGTGGTCAGCCACCCGATGTTCGCCGTGGCCAAGCTGTGGCAGAGCGCGCTGGGCAGTCTGGGTTGGCTGCTGATCTGTGGCGCGGTGAGTGCGGTGCTCGGCGCGTTGCTGCTGCGCCGGCAACTGAAACCGCTGGATTACATGGTCCAGCAGTCCCACGCCATTGCCCGCCGCGAATTCCTCAGCCTGCCGGAACTGCCGCGCACCCCTGAACTGCGACGGGTGGTGCAGGCGATGAACCAGATGGTCGAGAAGCTTAAAGCACTGTTCCAGGAGCAGGCCGAACGCAGTGAAAAGCTGCGCGCCGAGTCGTATCAGGACAACCTCACGGGGCTGGCCAACCGACGTTATTTCGAGATGCAGCTGCATAACCGGGTGAGCAACCCGGAGCAGGCCAGTTCCGGTTATCTGCTGTTGTTGCGGGTCAAGGATCTGGCCGGACTCAACCAGCGACTGGGCGGGCAGCGCACCGATGAACTGTTGAAAGCCGTTGGCGAACAGTTGTCCCGCGAGTGCGCCAGATACCCGGAAACCCAGAACCTCGTCACTCGCATTCGCGGTGGCGAATTCGCCGTGCTGGCACCGGGGCTGGTGCGCGAAGAAGCGCTGCAACTGGCGCAGAACCTCGACAGCGCCTTGAGCAGCCTGCACGCCACTGGCGCCACCGATGTGCCGGCCGTGGCCTCTATCGGCCTCGCCCCGTTCGCTCACGGCGATTCACCGCAAGCGGTGCTGACCCTCGGCGATCAGGCGCTGGCGCAGGCCGAAGGGCAGGGCGAGCAGAACTGGGCGTGTATCGACCATAGCCTGGTGGCGGATGTCGGCGACGATCACCACGCCTGGCATCGCTTGCTCGATCAGGCCTTGAGTCAGCAGCGCTTCGAACTGTATTTCCAACCGGTGGTGGCCGCGCAGGACACGCAACTGGTGTTGCATTACAAGGTGCTGTCGCGCCTGCTCGATGACCAGGGCCAGACCATCCCCGCCGGCCGCTTTCTGCCCTGGCTTGAACGCTTCGGCTGGACGGCGCGGCTGGACCGCTTGATGCTTGAGCGCGTGCTCGAGCAGATGAAGGCGCATGAAGACTCGCTGGCACTGAACCTGTCTTCGGCGACCCTGGGCGACCCGCAGGCCTTGAATAAAGTGTTCGAGATTCTGCGCGCACATTCCAATCTGGGCGAGCGGCTGACCCTGGAAATCGGTGAAGAACAGTTGCCCGAACAAGCCGTGCTGGAACAGTTGACCCGACGTCTGCGGGAACTCGGCTTCTCCCTGAGCCTGCAACGTTTCGGCGGGCGCTTCAGCATGATCGGCAACCTGGCACGGCTGGGGCTGGCGTACCTGAAGATTGATGGCAGTTACATTCGCGCGATCGATCAGGAGAGCGACAAGCGCCTGTTTATCGAGGCGATCCAGAGCGCGGCGCACAGCATCGACCTGCCGTTGATTGCCGAGCGGGTGGAGACTGAAGGGGAGTTGTCGGTGATTCGCGAGATGGGCTTGTATGGGGTGCAGGGACAGTTGTTGGGTGAGCCGAAGCCTTGGCGGTGAGTCATTGCAAACCCGCCCTCAGCCTAGCCCTCTCCCAGAGTGAGAGGGGACTGATTGGGGGAGACGCCGACGTTTCTCAGGTCGATGTATACGCCTGACACCTTGGTCGGCTACCTCTCCCTCGGGGTGAGGGTAGGCTTTTGATTACGAGGGGATCAGATCAACCCGCCCTCATCCTCATCGATCAACTGACTCAACCCGCCCAATGCTTCACGCGCCTGGGTCCGGTCCATCAGTTTGGCCTGGGCTGCCGGCGGCAGATCGGTGACGCGGATCACGCCTTTCTGGGTCAGCACCTGAATCAGGTCGTCGAGTACCCGAATCATTTCAAAGTCGCTCTGCTTGAGCTGTTTGAGGCTGTTTTCCACCGCTTCGTTGGCGTACCACGCCTGGATTTCATGGTGGTCGGCCGGCAGCGTTTCCGTGGCCTCGGCGTAGGCCGCGGCTTCCACGCGAATCAACTGACCTTGCGCATCGCGTTGCACGTAAAACATTGAGCATCCCTCGGAAATGAACCAGCGTCATGCTGTCAGCAGCATAGCCAACTGCGGGCAAGTATGCGGTGCGACGACGAGATCGTCACCGGTACGGTGCAGGTAAACGCGACGGCCGCCCCTGAGGGCGGCCGTTTTGTTCACGCATCAGCTGTTGTTGTGGTCGACCTTGATGGTCGGGTCGCTGCCGGCAATCAGGTTATGGATGTTGGCGCTCGACCAGTTGTTGCCTTCCAGTTTGATCGTCACGTCCGGTGTCGCGGCGGCGGCATCGGCCGAGTTGAACTTGCCCGCCGAGCTGACTTGCAGCGACGACACGCCGTCGACCGTGGTGATCTTCAGGAAGTTGTCGATGGTGCTGCCGGTCTCGCCCTGCAGCAGATCGCGCAGGTCGATGCGGTCGCCTTCATTGGCATTGAAGTCCTTGATCACGTCGTTGCCGGTGTCGCCAGCCTTCCAGACGAAGGTGTCGGCGCCGGAACCACCGATCAGGATGTCGTTGCCCTGACCGCCGATCAGCGTGTCGTTGCCGGTGCCGCCGAGCAGAATGTCATTGCCCTTGCCGCCATCGAGCAGGTCGTTGCCGCCCGAGCCGAACAGGATGTCATTGCCCGCGCCACCCAGCAGGGTGTCGTTGCCGTCATGCGCGCCAGACACATCGAACGCCTGATAGTGCTCGGTGATGTACTGGTGCACGTTGCTGGTGGTGACCTTGCTGACGTCGACGCCGGTCTGCTGCGCTACGAACGCCTGCATCGCCTGATAACCCTCACCGGCGATGCCGTTGAAGCTCACCAGATCGCCGAACAGGATGTCGTTGCCGTCGCCACCGCTGACGGTGTCGTTGCCCGGCAGCGTCGCTTCGGTATGGCCGATGATCGAGTTGGCCAGGTCTTTCGGGTCGATGTTGGTTTGCGGCGAGTGATCCGAGTCATACGGTTTCAGGTCGTTGAGGCTGACACCACTGTTGATACCGATGGCTTCGACGTTCGACAGACCGCTGAGCAAGGTGAAGCTGCTGCTGGAGTTATCGGTGGTAGCCGATGTGGTGCTGTTACCGGTGCCCGCCAGGCTCGACAACTCGTAGGTCCCGTCGCCTTGGGCATGAACGGTGCCCAGGTTGGTCGCGGTCCAGCCGTAACGGCTGGTGTAGACCTGCAGCTGCGCACTGCCGTTGGCACTGATGCTCAGGTAATGCGTGCTGTCGATGTAGGTGCTGAAGGTGTCGCCCAGTTTGTAGTTGCTGGTCGTTACCACACTGTCGAACTTCACGTTGCCGTACAGCGTCGGGTTGGTCTGCTCGCCGCTCTGGTAGTAGGTCGGCTGGCCATCAGTGATGAAGTACGTAAGGTTCTTCGCCCCGGTGTTGGCCACGGCTTCCGCGCTCTGGAAGAAGTTGGCCGTGGTCTTGAACACGTCTTCGTAGTTGGTGCCGCCGCCGGACGACATCGAGTCGAGCACGGCTTTGAGCTTGGTCAGTGCGTTCGGATCGTTGAGGTTCACCGACACCGACTTGTTGACCTGGGTATCGAAGTCCACCAGGAAGATGTTCACCGTCCCTGAGTTGCTGCCGCCCAGGCTCTGCTTGAGGGTGTTGAACACCGAGGTCAGAGAGTCCTTGGCAGCGTTGATCGACGAGGTGCTCATGCTGCCCGAGCTGTCGACCATGAACGCGATGTTGTAGTTGGTGCCCGGCACCACGGTCAGACCGCCGATGTCGGCGACCATGATGTCGTTGCCATCGGTGCCGTTGAAGGTGTCATCACCCGAGGTCGCCACCGACGCGGTGTAAACCGCCGGCACCACGGTGACCGGAATGGTCGCGGTGCTGCTGGCCGAACCGCCGACCATCTCGGTGGAGGTCGAGGTCACGGTCAGGTTGAACTGGCCGTTGTAGTAGGTCGGCGGGGTTACGGTCAGGCTGCCCAGGTTCCAGCCGGTGACGTTGGCTTCGCCGTTGCTCGCGGTGACGGTGAAGCTGTGGCCGTTACCGTCGGAGAGCACCGAGCCGACCGGCGCACCGCTGATCTTCACGCTCAGGGTTTCCGAGCCGTCGGTGTCGGTCAGGGCGGTGTTGATCGCCGACAGTTTCACCGTGGTGCCTTCAGCGCCGGTGTTGAGCTTGTAGCCGTCGTAATAACCTTCGCCGTTAGTGCCGTGCAGATCGGAGACGGTCACGCCGGCGTTCACCAGATCCTGCACGCCGGTGTAGATCGGCACGCCGGCGCTGCTCAGGTCGATTGGCGTGCTGCCGTTGACCGACAGGTTCACGTCATAGCTGCCCGGGCCGCTCTGGTTGTGGTGGTAGATGTCCAGGGTGTAGTAACCGCTGGTGGTCGGGGTGAACGAACCGCTGATCGCACCACCTGCCCCCCAAGTACCCGACGCCACGCTCTTGCCGCCGATGGTGATCAGCAGGCTGTCGTCGGCCACACCGCTGAAGCTGTAGGTCTTGCCGGCTTCCAGGTAGATCAGGCCCGAGGTTTTCGACGCGGTGCCGGCGGTCACGCTGCCGTCCGACTGCACGTTGGTCACGGTGCCGCTGGAGTTCGGGGTGCCAGCGCCGTCGATGACGGTTTTCAACGTGGTCGAGTCCGCGCCTGCGCCGCTGGTGCCCAGACCCGACAGGCCGGTCCAGACTTCCTTGACCAGCCCGGTGGAATTCACGCTGTTGTCGGC
>NZ_QAIU01000160.1:4143-11203 GCF_003061205.1 Pseudomonas sp. HMWF006 | reverse complement strand
AGCCGAAGCCGCATAACCCACCCTCCACCGCCCGGGCCTGCCCCGGCATAGGACGCACCATGCCCACAGAAAACAAAACGGCCGATCCGCTGAAGGTTGAGCGCTCGACTGTGACGAAGCTAGTGATCACCGGCGCGAAGAATCTCGATCGAATCACAGTCTTCCTCGAAGATCTGGCGCCCAATCGCGGCAAGATCACTGTCAGCTGCTGGGGTAAGAGCTGGACGGCTTACTGGGGCGGCATGTGGGACGGGCTGAACATCGGCCAGTTCTTCTGCGAGCTGAGCACCAGCTACATCATCGGTTACTTCGACCAAACCCTGAGACCACGGCAATTCAGCGGGGATGCTCTCGCGAACGAAGCGCAGCGCCTGGTGCTGAAAGAGCGACGTCGATTCGGCTACACCTCGGACGAAGCGCGCGAAATGTTCGACGCGGCAGAAGATCTGCGCGAATCGCCGTCGATTGATCATCTCCACGGCGCGCACAGCGAATTGATGACCAAGCTGTTCGGCGATGAGTGGTGGCACATGACGAGCGATGCCACTGAGCCCAATCCCGATTACGCCTACCTCGAGCGAATCATCCTCGCGGTGCAGCACGCGCTGCGCCAAGAACAGCCGCAGCAGGAGGCAGCATGAAGCGCATCTACCTCAGCGGTCCCATGACCAACATGCTGGACCTCAACTTCCCGCTGTTCCATTCCACGGCCGCCAGCCTGCGCGCCGCCGGGCACAGCGTCATCAACCCCGCTGAACTCAACCCAGACCCAGGCACCTGGAGCGAATGCATGCGCCGCGACATCGCGGCGCTGATGGAATGCGACACCGTGGCAACCCTGCCCGGCTGGCAGGATTCCCGCGGCGCCAGCCTTGAGGTTCATATCGGCAAGGAGCTCGGCATGAAGGTTGTGAATGCCCATGATCTGGTGTCGATGGAGATTGCATGATGCGCAACATTCAAACGCGTGAAGGTTTCGAGTTCTGGGACAAGTTGAACGCATTGCCGCGCTACGCATTCCTGCTTTCGCCTTCCGGCAAGTCCGTGCAGAAGTTCGAAGACCAGGCCATGGGCAATTGGATCGACGTGCACGAAGCACAGAAAGTCGTGGATCAGGCTCAGGACCAAATCAGCGAGCTTCGCGCATCGTACAGAGCCTTGGGCGAGCTTTACGCAGGCACGCAAAAGGGCTTCGAAAGGATGCAGGCGGAGCGTGACGCCCTGCAGCAGCGCCTGAACGCAGCTGATCAGAAAAACGATGATCTGGTGGCAGAGCTCGCAAATGTTCGCCAAGGCCCGTGCAAGATGATCGTCGGGGACGAATTGCCATGACCCACAAAAGCTACAGGCTCGACCCGAACGTGAGAACCATCACCGACTTGGTCACTGATGAGCAGATGCAGAGCTCATTCCAGGGCACCAACTTCGGCCACGACGATTTTCGCGGGCTACTGGCCCAAGGTTGCATCAAGGCGCTGGCCGGTTGGCATCAGGGGCACACGCTCACCAGCATCCTCGAAGAGCTGCGGTTGATCAGCTGGAACCGGCAGATCGGCAAGATCAAAGTTACCGCCAAGGGTCGCCACTACATCTGGCTCGCGTTCAAAGGCCGCCCGGGCGTCTAATTCCGTAAAGAGTACATCTGTACTCCATCCGCAAATCTACTCCCTCCCCCTTCAAAGTCAGCCGCTATAGCGGCAAGGACGAAAAATGCCTATCGAGAAAATCGAAAAGGAGGCTGACCTCTGCGCGCTGTTCATCCAGGAGTTCAACGAACTACCCGGCTGGACGTGCTACCCCGAGGCGGCCGGATTCGACGTGCTGGTCGTGCACGAAGACGGTCGGCAGATCGGCGTCGAAGCGAAGCTGCAGCTGAACGCCAAGGTAGCCGACCAGATTCTGCCCTGCCGCGGCGACGACCTTTATGGGCGCGCCGGGCCAGATTACCGACTGGTGATCGTGAGCAAAATCACCGATGCCAGCAAAGGCATCGTGAAGATGCTGGAACATCTCGGCGTCAGAGTGCTGGTGCCGAGACAGAGCTGGACCCGGCAAGGCAACCGTATGACCTTCAGCCTCGACCATTCTCTGCTGGAGGTAAGCGGCCACAAGCCCTTTTATGACTGGTACATGTTCGACTGGAACCCGCCTGAGCGTTGTCAGGTGCCAGTGCTGGTGACGAACCTGCCCGCCGGCGTGCCCGCACCGGTGCGTCTGACGCCGTGGAAAGAGTCAGCACTGAAGGTTCTGGCCCAGCTTCGGCGCCAAGGGTTCATCACCGCCAAACAGATCGCCAGCCACGGCATCGGCGTCACCGCATGGACGCAGGCGCCCGGGAGCAAGCCGGCGTGGCTGGCTAAGGGCGCCGTGCGCGGAACATGGATCGAAACGGAACACATGCCAGCTTTCGACAAACAACACCCCGACGTGTACGCCCTGGCCGTCGAAACTCTGGCCGCTACAGCGCCAGCCGAATTGGAGCTTTCGCCATGATGCTCAAAGCAGCAGCCATAAGCGCCTGCCTATGGGGCTTGATCTTCCTCTCTGTTGCAGCGGTGACCTCATGAGCAAGCGAGCGATTCACCTTTACCCGTGGGACGGCGGCACCGAAGCCGATCAAGATCCTCCAGAACATGTTTACTGCGGCACCGATGGCGTAATGACCGACGACCAGCTCACCAATGACTGGCGGCACGTCACCTGCAAGCGCTGCCTCAAAATCCACGAAAAAGAATTGGCCGCGCGATCAGCGGACGACCGAGACCAGAAGGTCAAGCTGTTCGACGAGGCACATGCCATCACCATCACGCTGGGTCACCGCAACATCTCGACAGCCATCAAGGCTTTGATCAGGGAGCGCGACCAACTCAAGGCCGAGCTCGCCAATCTGCGTGAAGACCGCGACGCCCTACTTGAAGCAGGAGCAGACCTACTATGATCTTCGCCCCGCTCTACATGGCCTACCTGATCTACAGGGGGCCGTGGCGATGAACAGTTACCAGATCCTGATTGGCGACTGCCTGGAACTACTGCGGCGGATGCCCGATTGCAGTGTCGACAGCGTTGTCACCGACCCGCCGTACGGACTGTCCTTTATGGGCAAGAAATGGGATTACGACGTTCCGGCGACTGAGGTTTGGGCAGAGTGCTTGCGCGTGCTGAAGCCCGGCGGGCACTTGCTCGCCTTCGCCGGCACTCGCACCCAGCACCGCATGGCAGTCCGTATCGAAGACGCAGGATTCGAGATCCGCGACATGATCGCCTGGGTGTATGGCTCTGGTTTTCCCAAGTCGCATAACCTCGATGGTGAGCACGCAGGCTGGGGCACTGCGCTCAAGCCGGCACTGGAGCCAATCACCGTGGCGCGCAAGCCTTTCGCCGGAACCGTTGCTGCAAACGTCCAGGCCCACGGCACCGGTGCTCTGAACATTGACGGGTGTCGCGTACGCGCAATCGACGCTGAGGCCTTGGCAAAGAACTGGACGAGACTGACCACCGTCGATATGCGAGGTGGTAACTACGTAGGGGGCAAGTCCGGAAAACTCGCGATGACGGCCGAGGCTTCGGATCTCGGCCGGTGGCCGGCAAACCTCATTCACGACGGAAGCGCGGAAGTCATCGAAGCATTTCCGGATGCGCCAGGGCAACTCGCGGCGGCCAGCACCAGCGATACCCAGCGGGCTGGGCAGAACTGCTACGGAAATATGAAGCGCAGCCGAGGTGCCGAGGCGAGCGCTGACAGCGCGAACTCCGGTGTCGTTGGTTTTCAGATGAAGCCCGGGGCTCGTCGCCTAGACAGCGGCAGCGCCGCACGCTTTTTCTACTGCGCAAAGACCAGCCGCACAGACCGACATGAAGGCCTGCTGAACCCGGGCCCGCAATTCCAACAAGGCACCACGCTGCGAAAGGTGCAAACCACGGATACGACGGGCAACAATCACCCCACGGTCAAACCTACCGATCTGATGGCCTACCTGCTGCGCCTGGTCACTCCTGCCGGCGGCATTGCGCTCGATCCCTTCATGGGTTCCGGCAGCACCGGCAAGGCAGCAATGCGAGAAGGCTTTCAGTTCATTGGCTGCGAGATCGACGAGCAGTACGCGGCGATCGCCCGAGCACGCATCGACCACGAAGTGAACCGCCAGCAAGAGCTACAAACCGAATCCGACCAGCTCGACCTGTTCGGTACCGCGTAACCCCTCCCCCAACTCAACAGCCTGCCGGTGTACGGCGGGCGAGGTATTCGTATGTCCGCACTGAACCGCTTCCACGAAACTGCGAGCGATGCGTTGGAAAAGATCAGCGCCAGCCTTCCTGAAGGCGCAAAGCTCTGCCTGACCATCTACACCCCAGAGAAACCAGAACTCGACATCGTTCTGCAGGACAAAGGGCTCGACTTGAACGAGGTGGTTTCCACCCTGCGCCGGCGTGGCCTGAGCATCGACGGCGACAACGCCTACAAGCGCGACCTGCTGGACTCGGTTGTCGGTGCACTGGCGTTCGGCGCGCAGAATAACAACCCGCCGCCGGCCGGGCACTGGGGCCAGCGCTTCTGGGATATCGGCCGCGAGGAGCGCGGACTTCACGAAGAGCTCGTCGCCGCGCTGAAGCTCACCCGCGAGAACCTGCGTGCCTGTCAGGCGACCATCCACTTGGCCGGCTACTTCGATCCCGCATACGTGAACGATGCCCAAGCCGCAATGGCAGTTGCCGACGCAGCTCTGGCCAAGGCCGACGCATAACCAATCACCACCATCTGCCGCCACGCGCGGCATGGAGCATCATCATGGCAAGGGTCATTGCCCAAATAACGGCCAGGCTGCCGCGGCTCATGGAGGCAGGCGAATACAGGAAGCTGCGGTACGCCGGCGGCAAGCCGAGTCTGCAGCAGTTGAAAAAATGGATTGAGGAAGGCGAAGTTGTGGGAGAGGTAAAAGGCGGGATGTATTTCGTGGATCTGCAGGCGGTCGTGCTGGGGTCGAATGATCCCCTTCTCGCCAAGATGATGGAGGTGGGCTGATGGCACCGCCGCGCGCCAGGACAATCAAGAACCGGGATCTGCCGGCCAACCTTTACCCGAACGGGAAATATTGGCAGTACAAGAACCCGATCACCGGCAAGAAGACCAGCATCAACAAGCCGATGGCGGAGGCGATCAAGCTGGCCAACGCCGCCAATGCGAAGTTGCTGCCCCTGCTGGCCGACGACGGCGCGCTGCTGGCAATGCTCACCGGCGAGGCGGCGCCGAAGTTCAGCGGGTGCCTCGATCGTTTCGAGAAGGAATGGCTGGGCACCCGGAACTATGCCGAGCGGACGTTGAAGGAAATCAAATTCAAGTTGGCCCGGTACCGGGAAGACCTGGGCGATTTAATGATGGGGCAGCTGGACGTGCTGACCGTGGCCGAGTACCTGGACGGCTTCGAGAACAATGCCTACACCAAGCATCGCGGGTTGCTCGTGCAGATCTTCGCCTTCGCCGTGGCCAAGGGCCTGTGCGAACGCAACTCGGCGGAGCTGACACTGGTCAAGAAAGAGGCCGAGAAGAAGCGCCAGCGCCACACCGTCGAGGGATTGAATGCGATTTTGAATTACGTGGGTACGCCGATCTGGCTGAAGCGAGCGATCCGGCTGGGTTTGCTGAGTCTTCAGCGGCGGGAGGATATCGTGATGTGGCCGAAGTCGGCCGTTGACCTCGAGCAAAACACCATCAAGGTGTCGCCCGGGAAGACGCAGAACTACGGGAAGCCGGTGCACTTGGAGATTGCCATGGGCCCGGCGCTGCGCGAGGTGGTCGCGGAGTGCATGCGGTCGCCAGTCGTGTGCCCTTACCTGATCCACTACTCGCCGAAGGCCCGCAAACGGTCGCAGCTCGACGCCAAGCTTCACTGGAACGCCGTGACGCCAGATTACCTGACGAAGTCATTCGCACAGGCCAGGGATGACTCCGAGGCATACAAGGACATGCCAGCCGGCGAGCGACCCACTTTTCACGAGATCCGTGCACTGGGTGCGTGGCTGTACGAGCAGCAGGGTTTCCCGCAGGAGTACATCCAAGGGCTTATGGGTCACGCGGACGTCAAGATGACTGAACACTACCAAGCGGGCCATGGCGATGACGCCGTGGTGTACATGAAGGTGAGCGCCGACCTGAAGGTGTAATCGGTGGTCGTTTGCCCAAAATATTCCCAAAGTTTGCCCAAACACCAGACAACAAAAAAGGGCCCACCTTTCGGTGAGCCCTTCTAGACCGCCCAGCAGAGCGGATTTTGTTTGGTAGGCGCGATTGGACTCGAACCAACGACCCCCACCATGTCAAGGTGGTGCTCTAACCAACTGAGCTACGTGCCTGCTGTGAGGCGGCATTCTACGGAATTCCGGAGGGGTGTCAACACCTTTTTTTCACCTAACCCTATGAATATGCAAAATATTTAATTTCAGGCCGGTGAAGAAGATTATTCCGGTGGCTGGCGGAGGTTTTTCAACTCGGGTAGGATCGGCACACTCGTAAAATATATTAAACAGAGGCTGCAGGATGGCGAACACCCCTTACCCAGAGTCTTATTACGCTGCGTCGGCCAATGCCGTACCGCCCCGCCCGTCTCTGCAAGCTGATGTGGAGACGGACGTCTGTGTGATCGGCGCCGGGTACACCGGATTGTCTTCAGCCCTGTTCCTGCTGGAAAACGGTTTTCGCGTGACCGTGCTGGAAGCCGCCAAGGTCGGTTTCGGTGCGTCGGGTCGTAATGGCGGGCAGATCGTCAACAGCTATAGCCGCGACATCGACGTGATCGAACGCAGTGTCGGCCCCAAACAAGCACAACTGCTCGGGCAGATGGCCTTCGAAGGCGGCCGGATCATTCGCGAACGGGTCGCCAGGTACAACATCCAGTGCGACTTGAAGGACGGCGGCGTGTTCGCCGCCCTCTCCGCCAAGCAGATGGGCCACCTGGAATCGCAGAAGCGCCTGTGGGAGCGCTTCGGCCATACCCGGCTTGAGCTGCTCGATGAGCGTCGCATTCGCGAAGTGGTGGCGTGCGATCAGTACGTCGGCGGCATGCTC
>NZ_QAIU01000160.1:3481-4133 GCF_003061205.1 Pseudomonas sp. HMWF006 | reverse complement strand
CCGTACGCATCGAGCGCGGTGCCAACCCGGTGGTGCACACGCCACAGGGCAAGGTCAGGGCCAAGTTCATCATCGTTGCCGGCAACGCCTACCTCGGTAATCTGGTACCGGAACTGGCAGCCAAGTCCATGCCCTGCGGCACACAGGTGATTACCACCGAACCGCTGGGCGAAGAACTGGCGAAGTCCCTGCTGCCCCAGGATTACTGCGTCGAAGACTGCAATTACCTGCTCGACTATTACCGCCTGACCGGTGACAAGCGCCTGATCTTCGGCGGTGGCGTGGTGTATGGCGCGCGGGACCCCGCAAACATCGAAGCGATCATTCGCCCGAAAATGCTCAAGGCGTTTCCTCAGCTCAAAGATGTGAAGATCGACTACGCCTGGACGGGCAACTTCCTGCTGACCCTGTCGCGTTTGCCACAGGTCGGGCGCCTTGGCGACAACATCTATTACTCGCAGGGCTGCAGCGGCCACGGAGTGACCTACACACACCTGGCCGGCAAGGTGCTGGCCGAAGCATTGCGCGGGCAAGCTGAACGGTTCGATGCGTTTGCGGACTTGCCGCACTATCCGTTCCCGGGCGGGCAGTTGTTGCGTACGCCGTTTGCGGCATTGGGCGCCTGGTATTACGGCTTGCGCGACAAACTGGG
>NZ_QAIU01000160.1:0-3455 GCF_003061205.1 Pseudomonas sp. HMWF006 | reverse complement strand
GTCCCACTTTTATCCAAAAAGAAGGACTGCTGCGCGGGCCAGCGGGAGCAAGCTCCCTCGCCACAATTCGATGGACAAGCCCGTATCAGAGTTGGTCTCGGGCAATCCCGCTACGAATGCGCAAAATATCCGCCAGCACCGCCAAGGCAATCTCCGCCGGGGTCTTGCTGCCCAGGTTCAAGCCGATCGGCGCATGAATCCGCGCCAATTCAACCTCCCCCAATCCGCCAATCCTGCGCAGGCGCTCGAAGCGCTTCTGTGAGGTCTGCTGCGAGCCCATGACGCCGATGTAAAACGCCTCGGTACGCACCGCCTCCATCATCGCCAGATCGTCGATACGCGGATCGTGAGTCAACGCCACCACTGCGGTATCGCGATGACAGCCGCCGTCGGCAATGAACACCGACGGCAACTGCCGACGAATCTCCACGCCATCCAGTATCACGCCGTCGAGCACTTCATCACGCGGATCACAGAGAATCACTTCGAAACCGAGACCCACCGCAAACTCGGCGCATGCCTGCGCAACACTGGAATAGCCGGCGAGCAACAAACGCTGCGCGGCGCCGACTCGAATGCGCACCCGATCAATCTCACGTTCGATGCGCGCCCCCTGTTCGCGATCTGCAAACAACGCGCGCGCACCGCTGGCCAGATCGACCTCACGAATCAAGCGGCGCTGACCGAGCAGCGCCGATTCGAGCTCACGCAGATGCGCCTGCACCTCGCAGTCGGCGTCAAATTTCTCTACCAGTACGTCGAGAATGCCGCCACAGGGCAGGCTGACCCGCGAGCGCGGATCATCGCCTTCGCCGTAGCGCACCACGTTGATCGCATCGAGAAACGCACCTTGCGCCACGCGCTCGAGAAAGTCTTCCTCGACGCAGCCACCGGACAGCGAGCCGATCCACTGCCCGTCGTCGTTCACTGCCAGCAACGAACCCGGAGCACGCGGTGCCGAACCATAGGTGGTCAACACGGTGCACAGCCAGATGCGCTGCCCCACCACCGACCACGCCAGCGCCCGGCGTAACACTTGTAGATCGAGATGCTGCATGTCAGTGCGCCTTGTGTTCGACGGCCGGGACTTGCGCTTGCAGCTTCTGCACGTCACTGACCGCCAGTTCAGCCGATTGACCGCCCCAGCCTTGACGCAGGTAGTTCAGCAGATCGGTCAGTTGCGCAGCACTGAGCTTGTCGGCAAACCCAGGCATGGGCTGCATATGCTCGAACCCGGCAAATTTCTGCTCGCCGATGCCGTCTTCGATCACCCGCACCAGGTTGCGCGGATCTTCCAGGCGCAGCGTGGTATTGCCGCGCATGGCCACGGCGATGTGCGGCTTGCCCTCACCCCCGGCAGCGTGACAACCGGCGCAGACGTTCAAATATTCCTGACGGCCGCGCTGCGCGCTCGGGCCGAGCTTGTCCATGGGTACTTCAACGAGCGCTGCGGCTGCAGGCGGCTTGTCGCCGAGCAGGAACGTCGCCATCGCTTTCAGATCCTGATCGTTCAGGCCCTGGGTGCTGTTGTGGAACACCGGGAACATCTCGTTGAACATCGTGCCCTGGGCGCTCATGCCGTGCTTGAGGAACGTGCTCAGGTCTTGCTGATTCCAGCCGCGCGCCGCCAGATCGGTGGCCAGCAGGCCAGGCGCCAGATAACCGTTGAGGACGCCGCCAGTCAGACGCTTGTCCATCTGCATCGCACCCGGCAAGCCGCGCGGGGTATGGCACTCGCCGCAGTGACCAAGCACCTCGACCATGTACTGGCCGCGCTTCCAGGCCTCGCTCTTGCCTTCGGCCGGCTCCAGCTTCAAGGCCTTGCCGTACAACATGTTCCAGCCCATCAGGCCCAGGCGCACGTTGAACGGAAAGCTCAGGCTGGTGACCGGCGCGGCGCGCTCGATCGGCTCGATGGTTTTCAGGTACGCGTGGATCGCGTCGGAATCTTCCCGCGGCATCAGGTGGTACGAGGTGTACGGCATCGCCGGGTACAGATTCGCCCCGTCGCGGCGCTTGCCTTCGGTCAGCGCAGCGAAGAACTCGTCATCGCTGTACAGGCCGATGCCGTGCTCCTTGCTCGGGGTAATGTTGGTGCCGTAGATCGTGCCGAACGGCGACACGATCGGTAGCCCGCCAGCAAACGGCGCGCCGCCCGGTGCGGTGTGGCACGCCATGCAGTCGGCCGCGCGGGCGAGGTATTCGCCGCGCTTGACCTGGTCGTCGGCGTGGGCAAACAGCACCGGCGCAGCCAGTCCGACCGCCAGGGTCAGACGGGTCAATAGATGCTTCATGCTCAACCCTCCTTGACCAGGCCGAGATCGGTCAGCACGTTGCGGGTCGCGTTGTAGTAACGCACGTACCCGGTGCAACGGCAGACGTGATGGCCGAGGCTGTCTTCGATGACCTGTTCCAGCTTGCTCTTGGCAATCGGTTGGCGCTGCAGCTTCTCCACCAGCACGGTCGCGGCGTTGACGAAGCCCGGCGCGCAGTAGCTGCACTGGAAGGCAAATTCGTCGACGAAGCGTTGCTGGATCGGGTTCAGCTCAGTGACCTGACCCTGCTCGTCACGCTTGGCGTGAGCTTCGATGGTGCGCACTTTCTTGCCTTCGAAGTAATGCGCACCGGTGATGCAGGTGCGTACTTCTTCGCTGGTGCCGTCCGGGTTATCGACAATCACCACGCAGGCGTGGCAGATGCCCTGGCCGCAGCCCAGGCGCGAACCGGTGAGGTTCTTGTATTCGTGCAGGTAGTCGATCATCGGCAGGTCATCAGGGATGTCCACCGGGCCGACGGATTGACCGTTGAGAGTCAGTTGAAGCGGACGGTTAGCCATTGAGGGCCTCCTTGATGCGCGCAGCAGTGATTGGCAGATCGCGAACACGTTTACCGATGGCGTGCGCCACGGCGTTACCGATGGCACCCACCACCGGGATCATCACCACCTCGGCGATGCCTTTGGACGGATCGCTTGGCGACAGCGGCGGCAGAATCTCCGCGGTCTGCTTCCACACCGCCACGTGGCGGGCCATCGGCAGGCGATAACGGTTGAAGTTCCAGTCACCCTCCCCCGGCCCGCCTTCATACAGCGGCATCTCTTCCATCAGCGCGTGACCGATGCCCATGGCGATGCCGCCTTCGAGCTGGCCCTTGACCAGTTCTTCGACCAGCACCCGACCGCACTCGACCCACGAATGGTGGTTGAGCACTTCGACTTCCGCCGAACCTTTGTTGACCTTCAGCTCCACCAGCGTGGCCACCGGGCTGTAGTAAGTCACCGCAGCGTTGTTCAACTGAACCACCGGGTAGTTGATGTTCTGGCGATCCAGCAGGTGGAAACCGGCGCTGTTCATCTGCGCTTTCTTCGCTTGCGGCGCACCATCGCCGTACTTCACCGCCAGACCATCGAGCGGCAGACGCTCGCGCACGCCGTCGATGCTGTACTCGGCCTCGGC
>NZ_QAIU01000159.1:0-3826 GCF_003061205.1 Pseudomonas sp. HMWF006 | reverse complement strand
GGTGTAGGCGTCGTAGCTCGACGAGCCGCCGGAGACCAACTCTTCGCCGCGCTCCAGTTGCGTCGGGATGCGTCCGCTGTAACCGCCGTCAAGCAGCGCCGAGATCAGGCGCAGAGCGTTGACCGAGCGTTTATCTTCGGCTGTGGCAATGCTTGGCACGTTGAAACCGAGCATCAGGCTGGGCAATTGGGTCTGCACGTGCAGGGTGATCTGGCGTTCGCCGGGTTCGGCCAGTTCCAGCGGCTTTTTCGCCGGTGGCACGTCGCGTCTGGCAATCGGGCCGAAATAGCGCTGGGCGAGGGTTTTGACTTCGTCCGGAGTGACGTCGCCGACCACCACCAGCGTGGCATTGTTTGGCACATACCAGGATTGGTACCAGTGGCGCAGCTCCTCGACCTTCATCCGGTCGAGGTCGGCCATCCAGCCGATGGTCGGCGTGTGGTAGCCGCTTGCCGGGTAAGCCATTGCTTTGTAGCGTTCGTAGGCCTTGGACATCGGCTTGTCATCGGTGCGCAGGCGGCGCTCTTCCTTGATGACTTCGATTTCCTTGGCGAACTCGTCAGCCGGCAGGCGCAAATTGGCCATGCGGTCGGCTTCCAGCTCAAAGGCCACGCCCAGACGGTCGCGGGCCAGCACCTGGTAATAAGCGGTGAAGTCGTCGCTGGTGAAGGCGTTCTCTTCGGCACCGAGGTCGCGCAGGATCAGCGAGGCTTCGCCGGGGCCGACCTTTTCGCTGCCCTTGAACATCATGTGCTCAAGCGCGTGGGACAGACCGGTCTGCCCCGGGGTTTCGTAGCTGGAACCGACCTTGTACCAGACCTGCGACACCACCACTGGCGCGCGATGGTCTTCGCGCACGACGACCTTGAGACCATTGTCGAGGGTGAATTCATGGGTTGGTTGCGGGTCGGCCGCCAGGGCCGAAAGGGGCAGGCAGACTGTGCTGAGCAGCAGGCCAGCAGCGCGGCGGGCTAGAGCATTCATTCGTTTTTTAACCTGTTGGGCTGCCCGCTTGGTCTTAGCCTAGGCGGGCGAGGAGGTGCTAGGATACTGATCCGTTTTACCGGCGACCACGCCTATCAGGTTTTCAGGCTTGATACGGCTGAATAGGTTGGCGGCAGAAAGCTGCGGTTTATCGACTAGACTTCGCTTTTTCGCCGATTTTGCCGGTTGAGTCCTTCGTTTATACGATTCTTTGGGGTGCCGCTGGCGCCTCGACAACATGTTGCGCGTGAACAAGCTGGATGAAACACAGTCTGTTCTGCATCGAATATTTATTTGCCGGGGCGCCCTTATGGCGCGTCGCTACCGTGAGATAGCCGTCCTCCATGTTTGGTTCCAACGACGACAAGAAGACCCCAGCTGCGGCTGGCGAGAAGAAAAGCCTGTTCGGATGGCTGCGTAAGAAACCGCAGGAACCCGTTGTCGAACAGCCGCCTGCGATTCCTGAACCAGCCCCCGCGCCGGCACCCATCGTAGAAGAAGAGCAAGCTCCGATCGTTCTGCCGATCGCCGAGCCGGTGTTGCAACCGGTTGAGCCAGAGCCAGAACCGGAAGTGCCTGTGGCAGGCGGGGTGTCGCTGACGCCGGCCGCCGAGCCGTGGCTGACCTTGCCGGTGGCGGAAGAGCCGGTGGCGCTGGTTGAAGAAACTGCGCCGCACGTGACGCCGCCGATTCCTGCGCCTGCTGCGTTTGTTCCTGAAGCTGCACCGGCGCCGGTGCTTGAGCCCGTTGCCGAGCCTGCGCCGGCGGTGGTTGCTGAACCTGTTGCGCCTGCGGTCGTTGCCCCGGTTGTTCAACAACCAGCACCTGAGCCTGCACCTGTCGCCACTGTGCCGGTTGCGGTGCCAGTTGAAACGCCGGTCGAAGCACCACGCACCGAAGAAACCAAGGCCGGCTTCTTCGCCCGCCTCAAGCAAGGCCTGTCCAAGACCAGCGCCAGCATCGGCGAAGGCATGGCCAGCCTGTTTCTCGGTCGCAAGACCATCGACGACGACCTGCTCGACGACCTCGAAACCCGTCTGCTGACCGCCGACGTGGGCGTCGAAGCCACCACGCAAATCATCCAGCGCCTGACCCAGAAGGTCGCCCGCAAAGAATTGGCTGACGCCGACGCGTTGTACAAATCCCTGCAGGCCGAGCTGGCGGCGATGCTCAAACCGGTCGAACAACCGCTGAAGATCGTCTCGCAGAACAAGCCATTCGTGATTCTGGTGGTCGGCGTCAACGGCGCCGGCAAGACCACCACCATCGGCAAACTGGCGAAGAAGCTGCAACTGGAAGGCAAAAAAGTCATGCTCGCCGCCGGTGACACCTTCCGCGCCGCGGCCGTTGAGCAACTGCAGGTCTGGGGCGAACGCAACAAGATCCCGGTCATCGCCCAGCACACTGGCGCCGACTCGGCTTCGGTGATCTTCGACGCCGTGCAGGCCGCCAAGGCCCGTGGCATCGACGTGCTGATCGCCGACACCGCCGGTCGTCTGCATACCAAAGACAACCTGATGGAAGAACTGAAAAAGGTTCGCCGGGTGATCGGCAAGCTCGACGCCGACGCGCCGCACGAAGTGCTGCTGGTGCTCGATGCCGGTACTGGCCAGAACGCCATCAACCAGGCCAAGCAATTCAACCAGACCGTCGAACTGACCGGCCTGGCGCTGACCAAGCTCGACGGCACCGCCAAGGGCGGGGTGATTTTTGCCCTGGCCAAGCAGTTTGGCCTGCCGATCCGCTACATCGGCGTCGGTGAAGGCATCGACGATTTGCGCACCTTTGAAGCCGAACCCTTTGTCCAGGCACTGTTTGCCGAGCGGGAGCGTTCATGATTCGTTTCGAACAGGTCGGTAAGCGCTACCCGAACGGTCACGTCGGCTTGCATGAGCTGAGCTTTCGAGTCCGTCGTGGCGAATTCTTGTTTGTGACCGGTCACTCCGGTGCCGGTAAATCGACCTTGCTGCGCCTGTTGCTGGCGATGGAGCGTCCGACCAGCGGCAAGCTGCTGCTGGCCGGGCAGGATCTGAGCACCATCAGCAACGCGCAGATTCCGTTCCTGCGCCGGCAGATCGGCGTGGTGTTCCAGAATCACCAGTTGCTGTTCGATCGCACGGTGTTCAACAACGTCGCGTTGCCGCTGCAGATTCTCGGGCTGTCCAAGGCCGAGATCGCCAAGCGTGTCGATTCGGCGCTGGAGCGTGTGGCGCTGTCGGATAAAACCGATCTGTACCCGGGCGACCTGTCCACCGGTCAGCAACAGCGCGTCGGCATTGCCCGGGCCATCGTTCACCGTCCGGCCCTGCTGCTGGCGGACGAACCGACCGGTAACCTCGACCCGCGTCTGGCGGCCGAGATCATGGGCGTGTTCGAAGACATCAACCGGCTGGGCACCAGCGTGCTGATCGCCAGTCACGACCTGGCCCTGATTGCGCGCATGCGGCACCGCATGCTGACCCTGCAACGCGGCCGCTTGATCGGCGACGGGGAGGCCGGGGTATGAGTGCAACACGCAGTCCGAAGGTTTCCGAGCGCGTAGCCCCGAAAGCCGCCGATCCGCAGCCACCGAAGAAGAAAAAACACGACGAAGACGACGGTCCCGACTTTGCCACGCTGTTTCGCGCCTGGGTCGAAAGCCATCGCGCCAGCCTGCTCGACAGCCTGCGGCGTCTTGGCAAGCAGCCGATCGGCAGCTTCTTCACCTGCATGGTGATGGCCGTGGCGCTGAGTCTGCCGATGGGCCTGTCGCTGTTGCTCAACAACGTCGAGCGTCTGGGCGGCTCGTGGCAGCGGGCGGCGCAGATTTCGCTGTACCTGCAACTCGATGCCAGCCCGGAGC